>JAZQUN010000024.1:0-2294 GCA_045631385.1 Clostridia bacterium | reverse complement strand
GTTGCGACTGCTCCGCCTACGATGGCTGCACGAGCTCCGTAAACGCTAGCATCAGGACCTTGGGCGCGACGAAGACCAAACTCTAACACTCCTGCTGGCTGCGCCGCATAGGTGATACGGCGTGCTTTGGTTGCAATTAGCGTTTGGAAGTTGATGATATTTAGCAATGCCGGCTCAAGTAGTTGCGCCTGCATGATAGGTGCTGTGATGGTCAAAAGCGGTTCGGTTGGAAAAACTATTGTTCCTTCTTCTACTGCTTTGATACTACCAGTAAATTTGAAATCCTTTAGCCACGCCAAAAAATCTTGGTCAAAGGTGTTTAGGCTGGCTAGATACTGAATGTCGGCATCGGTAAAGCGCAAGTTTTGTACGTACTCGATGGCTTGCTCTAGACCGGCAGCAATACAAAAACTGCTTTCTTCAAAGGGACGGAAAAACAAATCGAAAGTTGCAACTTCGTCTTGTTTGCCGTGCTTGAAGTAGCCGTACATCATGGTGAGTTCGTAAAAATCCGTTAGCAAGGTTAGGTTGTTGTTCATGTGTTTCTCCTTTGTTGCCTGGAAAAATGGGTGATTAGTCTGCCTTTGATTTATCTTTTTTGGCTGGATCTACCCAAGGTATTAGGTGATCGATGCCAAAATTGGTGTATTGTTGGAATGGATAGATTAGCAGCAAAAGCTTGTTTACTGCAATGGTTTGTGTTGCTTGACAGCAATCCATTGTTACTTGTTGTGGAGCAAAGGCTTGCTTAACTAGCTCTAGGGACAAATTTTTGTTGAACTGTTGGTAAAGCTTGCGTTTACAGTTGAACGCCAACACTACTGATACTACCACAACTATCAACAAAATTACTGCCACAACAATGCTGTTTGGCGCGCTGTTTTTGATACCATTGAATACAAACACTGCCATCAATGCAATGCTGACAAAAGAAACCAGCAATGCAATTAGGGTGGTTAGCACAAGTTTGTCGTCTCCAGCAATGTTTTGAACGTGTGGCGTGTGACATGTTGGACAATACAATTTTCGGCGTTGATGGAAGGCTAGCATTGCTCCCAAAGCGTAAAGTGCAATTACGTCACAGGCAAAGCCCAAAATAAACATGGATTCGCCACCACGCAAGTAAGCAAATACAGATACTCCTACTAGCGCAAGTGATAGCGCCAGCAACACCCAGCGTGTCTTTGCAACCATGTGAGATGGTGTTTGGAACAACTTGGTGTACCAGCTAAACCAGTTTTTGCGATAAATTCGGATTATTGTTACCACGCCTAGTGCCATTGTGAAAATGGATACTAGCTGTGAAATTTTGATGTCCGTTTGTGTAGAGCCTATCCACAAGTACAAGCTGTCGGTACGCATTCCTTCAATTAGCAAGCGAGCAATACCGTAGTAGATTCCGTAAAAGGCTGTTAGCCAACCAAGTTTGTACTTTTTGCTTCGTAGAAGCAACAAACAAATTACGAAACCAACAAAGGTTGCCAAGCTTTCGTAGAAAAACGTTGCATAGTACCAGTTACCGCCGATTTCTACGCCAAATGGGAACCATTGGAATGCTGGGTTGGTGATAAGTTCACCGTGCGCTTCTTGGTTGACAAAGTTGCCCCAACGTCCGATGGACTGTGCTATGAGCAAACCTGGGATGATGGCATCGCCGATGATTTTGAAATCGTGCTTTTTGATTTTTGCAACCATCATTGCTGAAAGATAACCCAAAATTACACCACCGTAGATGCCAAGTCCGCCGCTACGGAAGTTGAAAAAGTTGGACCAATTTGCCGGCTCGCCCGCCCATGGGAATATGAATACGTACAATCTTGCACCAAGCACGCCTAGTGGAATTACAGCCAAGGCGTAGACGCAAACGTCATATGGATCGTAACCGCGTTTTTTGAAAAACAGTGCCGAAAGCAAAATTGCTAACGTCATGCCTGTTACGATGATTAGCGCATACAAATAGATTGGGTATCCCAAAATGTACACGGCAGGATTGCCTGTGCCAGATGGATAGCCAAATCCAAAATACTTTGAACCAAATACAATTTTATCTGCTAGTAAATTTAACAATTGTTTGTCCTTCCTAAAAGTTGCTAGTTTTATTGTACCACCACTAGCGTGGTTGTGTCAATTAAATGTGACGGTTGTAGGCAATTTCGTTTACAAAGTAAACGACGGCAAAATTTTTTGGCAAAATAGGTGTTTGGGAGCAAAATTTGGTAAAAAATATACAAAATTAGCTCAAAAATGAGTAAAAAAAGGTGAAAAATTGATAAAAAAAGTAATTAATTACTTTT
>JAZQUN010000023.1:0-3733 GCA_045631385.1 Clostridia bacterium | reverse complement strand
AACGACATGGCTACGATCCGACTTGTCGTCCCATCACCGCAGCTGCCGATCCGGTTGCCGCATACGAGCGTTGCGTGGCTGAGTTCTGTGACTGATAAGGAGATAAAATCATGGAAGCATATAAAAGAGAATTTATTGAATTCCTGCAGGAAGCAGGCGTTCTGAAGTTCGGTGATTTCACCGCAAAATCCGGTCGCAAGATTCCATACTTCATCAACGCCGGCATGATCAAGACCGGTGATCAGATCACCCGCATGGGCGAGTTCTACGCCAAGGCATATTTCGACAAGCTGGGTAAGAAGCAAGCCGTTCTGTACGGTCCTGCCTATAAGGGCATCAGCCTGTCATGTAGAAAACAAATTGATTTCTGCACTAAAAATTGACAAAGTTGCAAAAACGTACTCTATCCCAGAAGTATTGACATTTTTGGAACAAGGCAAGGTAGTTTTGTTTGCTGCTGGTACAGGTTTGCCATATTTCTCTACAGATACAACGGCTGCTTTGCGTGCTTGCGAAATCCATGCTGATGCCGTATTGTGCGCTAAGAATATTGATGGTGTTTACGACAGTGATCCAAAGGTTAATCCAAATGCTGTAAAATTTGACAAACTTACTTTTGCAGAAGTTTTGGAAAAGAACTTGAAAGCATTGGATCAAACTGCAATTGCAATGTGTCGTGAATACAATTTGCCTATCGTAGTGTTTGAAAACTGTGACAATGCTATTTTGGACGTTGTATGTGGCAAAAATGTTGGAACAATCATTGAATAAGTATTGAAATTTTGGTATTTTTGTAGTAAAATTACAGTATTAAGTATATAGGAGAAAATTTTATGAATTACGCTACACCACAAATTGAAGAATTGTTTTTTAACTTTGACGTAAATTGTGATAAAGCATTGGAATACATGAAGAGCGAATACGCATTGATGCGTGCTGGTCGTGCAAATCCAAAGTTGATTGAAAAAATCCACGTTGATTACTACGGAGCAATGACACCTATCAACCAAATGGGTAACATCGCTGTTCCAGAATCTCGTATGTTGACCATCACATTGTGGGACAAATCCGCTCTTGGCTTGGTAGAAAAGGCTATCTTGGCTGCTAATATTGGCGTTACTCCACAAAACGACGGTACTCTTATTAGATTGACCTTCCCAGCTTTGACAGAAGAACGCAGACGTGATCTTGTTAAGCAAGTAAAGAAGCTTGCTGAAGACACAAAGGTTGTTTTGAGAAACGCTCGTAGAGACGCTATGGATGGATTGAAGAAGGTTAAGAATGAAAAGACTGTTTCTGAAGATTTGATTTCCAACTACGAAAAGGAAATTGATAAAATGCTTGCTAAACTAATCGAAACAGTTGATAAGCTTTGCAAAGAAAAAGAAGTTGACGTAATGTCTGTATAATAATTGATGTTTAATGAATTAATTGGGCTTGAAGTTTGTCAGGTAGAAGAATTACTAAAAAGTAAACGAATTGACAACTTCAAGTTCGTTTATTATATAGATAGAAAACAACAATGTTTTGATAAGGAGATAGTTGTTGCTGCAAAAACTGTGGATGAAACGTTGGTTTTGACGATTTGTCCAATGCAATTTGCAGTAGTAGAGTGATATGTCGTCTTTGAAACACATTGCTTTTATTATGGATGGCAACGGTAGATGGGCATCAATGCGTGGCTTAAACAGAAATGCTGGTCACAAACAAGGCTTATCTACTGTTGAAAACGTTATCAATTGGTGCAAGCAAGCGAGCATTGAAGTGGTATCGTTGTACGTTTTTTCGACAGAAAACTGGAAACGTCCTAAAAAGGAAGTTGACGGTATATTTTTGCTTGCAAAAAAATATTTAAACAAGTTTGAGACCTTTTGTGAAAACGGCATTAGGGTTGTTGTATCTGGTAGTAGAGAAAGATTGCCAGAAGAACTTGTTGATAAAATTGAATTTATTCAGCAAAAAACTGCTAATCACAGCCAAATTACTGTAAATTTGTGCATAAATTATGGTGGCCGTGCGGAGTTGGTTGCTGCTGTAAATAATATAATTGCTAACGGTGGAACGGTTAGCGAAGAAAGTTTGCTCGCTGCAATGTATTGCAATTTGCCTGAGCCTGATATGATTGTCAGAACGGGCGGACATATGCGTTTGTCAAACTTTTTGTTGTACCAAAGCGCTTATTCTGAGTTGTATTTTACTGATACGCTTTGGCCAGATTTTTCTAAGGAAGAGTTTGACCACATTGTAGACTCTTACAACGGAAGGGTGCGTAATTTTGGAGGACTTGCAAAGTAAATGAAAAAGGCGTTAGTAAACAGAATATTCGTAGGTACGCTTGTTGGTATTTTTATGGTGGCGATGGTTGTCATGGCCGCTTTTTCAACATTGCGTAAAGACTCTGTATTTAAGTATTTGCGTGAGTTTCAAGCCTTGATAATATCCGTTTTGATGCTAATTGCCGTAATTGAGATGCGTCGTGCACTTGGCAAGGAGCGTATCCCGGACAACTTTAGTTGGATTATCTGGGCGTACGGTATAGGTATTGGGCCGGCTTACGTATTGTTTGGCTATGTAGGAATAGTCTTTTTTACGCTACTTTTGTTTTCTTTTTCTACAATTACTGCATTGACAGCTAACCGTGCTGATTCGTTGTTTTACGTTGCTTTTATATTTATATATCCTGGGTTGTTGTTAGCATCTATGCTTTATATCAATAGGTGCGCTAGCACACAGTTAATCACTCAGGCTGAGCCTGTTTACGACTACGTTGTTTCGGATAACTGGAGTATCATCAAGGGGCAACGTAACTCACAGCTACTTCCTTACAACGCTATTGGCTACGCATTTATATTTGCTGTTTCATCTTTTACAGACGTGTTTGCGTACTTTACAGGCAGTATGCTGGGAAAACGCAAGTTGTGTCCTAATATTAGCCCAAACAAAACTGTAGAAGGGGCTATCGGTGGTATCGTTGGTGGCTTGATGGGCTCTATGCTTATATACTTTATTTTTGAAGATTGGCAACTATTTGGTGCTGGGCTTGGATTTGGTATCCACGGAATGACAAAGTTCCACTTGTTTTTAGTTTACATAGTAATCGGTCTTGTTGGTTCTTTATTGACACAAATTGGCGACTTGCTTGCAAGTTTGATAAAAAGACATTGTGGTGTAAAAGATTACGGTAAAATTTTAGGTTCACACGGTGGCATTATGGATCGCTTTGATGGTGTAATGCTTAACGCTGTTTTTGTTGCATCGGTATACATGTTTATTATCTAATATGAAAAAAATTGCTGTATTGGGAAGTACCGGGTCTATTGGTACTCAAACGTTGGAAGTTGTTTTGCAACACAGTGACAAGTTTCAAGTCTGGTCACTTGTTGCTTACTCCAATGAAAAATTGCTTAATCAACAAATTGAACAATTTTCTCCACAGTTTTCCGCTTTGATTAGTAGAGACGGTGTGGAGTCCTTGACTGATGCGGTAAAAGGTGCGGATATTGCCGTAATTGCTACCAGAGGAATAGTTGCCTTGGATGCGGTGATGTATTGTTTGAAAAACAACATTGACGTTGCTTTGGCTAACAAAGAAGTTTTAGTAACGGCAGGAAGGCTTGTTACACAAGCTTTGAAAACTAGCAAATCAAGACTTTTACCCGTTGATAGTGAGCACAGTGCAATTTGGCAATGCCTTCAAAATACCACAAGTAAGCCTAAAAAGCTTCTTTTGACT
>JAZQUN010000022.1:0-2876 GCA_045631385.1 Clostridia bacterium | reverse complement strand
AAACTACAAATATCGTTGCAGTCGGGTGGGATCCAGGCATATTGAGCATAGTTAGAGCAACGTGCAGTATTGTGAAAGGTCAATGCGTAACTTTGTGGGGCAAAGGCGTAAGTCAAGGGCATACAAACGCACTAAAAAAGGTGGATGGCGTAATGGACGGCGTGCAATTTACCCTACCCAAGCACAGTGCGTATCGCAAGGCGTTGCGTGGGCGGTTTAAAGGGGTCAGCAAAGACGTTTGCACTCGACGTTGCTATGTGGTTGCATCCACTAAAAAGGGCGTAAAAAGGCGAATTCGTGCCATCAAAGAGTACTTTGACGGGTACAAGACGAACGTTAGGTTTGTATCGCACAAACGGCTTGCAAAGTTGAAGCTCAACACCGCTCACAAGGGGCAAGTTGTGTTTGCAGGGGAAAACTGCAAAATGAAATTTAGACTAGCTACACAATGCAACGCAATGCTTACTGCAGAAATAATGCTGACGTACGCAAAGGTGGCAAAAACCATGCATAGTCAAGGAAAATTTGGCGCATACACTTGCCTAGACATTCCGCTGAAATACTTTTGCAAAGGCGGTGAATTGTAAAAAAAATGTCCACCTACATTGTAGGTGGACAAATCAATTTGCGAATTTGTAATTAGTCAGCCAAGTCGTCAAAACGAATAACTTCTACGCCTGCTTCATTTAGCATTTGCAATGAGAAATCATCTGGATAGCCTTCCTTGTAGATGATACGAGAAATGCCGGCATTGATGATCATTTTTGCACAAATTACACATGGTTGGTGTGTAACGTACAAGGTTGCTCCCAAAAGTTGTACGCCTAGGCGTGCCGCTTGGATGATAGCGTTTTGCTCTGCGTGTACAGCGTAGCAAATTTCGTGTCTTGTGCCACTTGCAATGCCAAGCTTTTTGCGGATGCACTCACCCTTTTCCATACAACTTACTACACCGCTTGGTGCTCCGTTGTAGCCTGTTGTCAAAATGCGCTTATCCTTTACGATAACTGCGCCTACGTGACGGTTTGTTTGGTAGCAACTGGACCACTTTGCCACTTCGCAAGCCATATCCATAAAACGTACGTCCCATTTATTCATAAGTAATTATCTCCAATTAGTATTTTTAATTAGTTTAATACAAAATTTTTCTTTTGTCAATTAAAAGCCACTGCAATTTGCCCTTTTGCGACAGTTTACTACAAAAAAAGTTGTCGCAACGGAGCACAATAACCTTGACAAATTTGGTGGTTGTAGTATAATATAGTTAGCAATCGCAAGTCGAGAGTGCTAACACATTAATTTGCTAATTTTTGGAGGTATATATATGAAACTAAAACCTTTGTTTGACAAAGTTGTTGTGCAAGAAATTGAACAAAAAGAAGAGTCTTTTGGCGGAATCTTTTTGCCTACTTCTGCAAAGGAAAAGCAAGAAGTTGCCGTTGTTGTTGCCGTTGGTGAAGGCGGCATGATCGATGGCAAACAAGTGGATATGATCGTTAAAGTTGGCGACAAAGTTCTTTACAGCAAATATGCTGGTAGCGAATTTACCGTTGACGGCGAAAAAGTGACAATTATCCGTCAAAGCGACATTTTGGCTATTGTAGAATAAGGAGATATATATGGCAAAACAAATCAAATATGGCGCAGAAGCCAGACAAGCATTGGAAGCAGGCGTAAACAAGCTTGCTGATACCGTAAAAATCACCATTGGTCCAAAAGGACGCAACGTCGTACTAGAAAAGAAGTACGGCGGTCCACTTATCACCAATGACGGTGTATCTATTGCCAAAGAAATTGAACTAGAAGACGCATTTGAAAACCTTGGCGCACAAATTGTAAAGGAAGTATCTACAAAAACTAACGACGTTGTTGGTGACGGTACTACTACCGCTGTTGTACTTGCTCAAGCCATCATCAATGAAGGTAGCAAAAACGTTGCGGCTGGTGCAAACCCTATCATTTTGAAAAAGGGTATCGACAAAGCTGTTGCCGTTTGCGTAGAAAAGTTGAAATCCATCAGCAAGCCTGTAGAAACAAAGCAAGCTGTGGCACAAGTTGCAAGCATTTCTGCTGGCGACGAAAACATTGGCACATTGATAGCAGACGCTTTTGAAAAGGTTGGTAACGACGGTGTTATCACAGTTGAAGAAGGCAAAACAATTTCGACCGAACTAACCGTTGTAGAAGGCATGCAATTTGACCGTGGTTACGCATCTCCATACATGGCAACTGACCTAGAAAAGATGGTTGCGGACCTAGATAATCCATTTATCTTGATTACCGACAAGAAAATTAGCAATATTCAAGAGTTGCTTCCACTACTTGAGCAAGTTGTAAAGACTGGCGCAAAGTTGCTTATCATTTCCGAAGATATCGAAGGTGAAGCATTGACAACACTAATACTAAACAAGCTTCGTGGCAGCTTTACCTGTGTGGCTGTAAAAGCTCCTGGATTTGGCGACAGAAGAAAAGCTATGCTAGAAGACATTGCTATCCTTACTGGTGGCCGTGTTATCAGCGAAGAAGTTGGCCTGGAATTGAAAACCGCTACACTTGATATGCTTGGTAGAGCAAAACAAGTAAAAGTAGACAAAGACAACACCATCATTGTTGAGGGCGCTGGACATCCACAAGCCATTGCTCAACGTGTGTTGCAAATCAGAAACCAAATGGCAGAAACCACAAGCGACTACGACCGTGAAAAGTACCAAGAACGCCTTGCAAAACTTGCTGGTGGCGTTGCTGTTATCAACGTTGGTGCTGCTACGGAAATTGAAATGAAGGAAAAGAAACTTCGTATTGAAGATGCTTTGAATGCTACTCGTGCTGCAGTTGAAGAAGGTATTGTTCCTGGTGGCGGTGTTGCATTGCTATCT
>JAZQUN010000021.1:0-9753 GCA_045631385.1 Clostridia bacterium | reverse complement strand
GTTGATGTTGCAAGCTGTTGATGCCGTTTGGCAGTTGAAGTATTCCTATCAGGATATTCCGCAATTGATAAGTGGCTTTGCATTTGAAGAAACTGAAAGTGAGCAAACAATGACCATCATCACCAAAACTGGTGCAAAGATAATTGTGTATTCGCCAAGCGTAGAATTGGTAGCTCGCTTGCATTCTGCTTTTTCTGTTTACGTAAACAATAGCACTGATGTAAGCAAACCTGAATATGAAATTCACGTGTCTCCAAATGGCAAGATAACAACGTCGTTTGGCAACTAACGGAGTGTACTTATGAAAAACAACTATTTTACCGTGCTTGACTTTGGCTCTAGCAAAGTTACTGCAATGTCGGCAACCAAGGTTGGTCATGACTTTGTAATCAAGGCAGTAGGCCAAGCTGATTACAATGGCTTTGACGAAAACGGCTGGTATGAGCCAGAAAACTTGGCAGAAGCAGTAAAGCTTGCTATTGGTCAAGTGCAGGAAAAACTTAATACTAAAATCAAAAACGTTTTGGTAGGTGTGCCAGGTAATTTTTGTACAGTTGCTACAGGCGAAGCTACAAACGTATTTCGTACCAAAAAGAAAATTGATGCTGTGGACATTGCAGACATTGTTGATAAAGCCAACATTTTTGCAAACGTAAACGGAAAAATTGTTAGTAAAACAGCAGTGTACTTTTTGCTTGACGGCGCAATTAAAAGCTACGATCCAGTAGGAAGCATTGCTCAAAGACTTACAGGTTTGGTAAGCTATTCGTTTATGGATAAGCAATTTGAGTCTTCTGTTACGGATGCTCTAAACGCTTGTGGCATCTACAAGTTGCAGTTTGCTTCTGTGTGCGAACACCAAGCGCGATTTGTAGCGGCTAATCGCAATGCGAATGGACATGCTATCGTTATTGATATTGGCCACATTACAAGCAACGTAATGCTTTTGGGTGGCAATTCGCTGTTGTTTGCAAAAACATTTGCATTAGGTAGTGGCTATATCGCTAGCGATTTGTATTCGTTGTTGGAAATAAACTACGATACAGCTATGGCGTTACTGTCTAAAGTCAATTTGAAGCTTGAGTTTCAACAAGGCGACTGCTACAAAGTTGGTACTGTTGCTTGCGAATCGTACAAGACAAACGAAATTGTAAAAGCTCGTATTGAACAATTTGCCGAATATATCAAGAAGTGCTTTGCTTATTGTGATAAAGAAATTCCTTCGGACACACCGTTGATTTTGACAGGTGGCGGACTAACTTATTTGCAGGGTGGTGCAGAGTGGCTTTCGTACTATCTAGGCAAGCGAGTTTACGTTTACTCAAACGCTAATCCACAAACTAATCGCAACGAATACACATCTTGCTACGGTTTGTTGCAATATGCAAATACTCTCAAACAAAGCAATCGTGGGTTGTTTTCGTTTTTGAAAAATTAAAGGAGAATATACATTATGTACGTTCAGGAAACAGGCAACGTCGCCCAACTGATGGTAATTGGTGTCGGTGGTGGCGGCGGTAATGCTGTTGACAGCATGATTAAGGCTGGTATTACCAACGTAGAATTTATTGCCATGAATACAGACGAACAAGCTTTGTTCAAAATTGGCGCAAAAAAGATGACTATTGGCAAAGGAACTACCAAGGGTTTGGGTGCAGGATCTAACCCAGAAGTTGGTCAACGTGCTGCTGAAGAAAGTGCTCCACAAATTAGAGAACTTTTGGAAAGAAGCAAGGTGGACTTGTTGTTTATCGCTGCCGGTATGGGTGGCGGAACAGGTACTGGTGCTGCGCCAGTAGTGGCTAAAATTGCCAGAGAGCTTGGCATTTTGACTATTGCTGTTGTTACTAAACCTTTCTTGTTTGAAGGCGTAAGGCGTATGAAAAACGCCGAAATGGGCATTGAAAACCTAAAGGGTAACGTGGATGCGTTGGTAATTGTTCAAAACGAAAAGCTTAATAGTGATAAAAACTTTTCTATCATGGATGCATTTAGCAAGGCAGACGAAATTTTGTTGCAAGGCGTTCGTGCAATTACTGATATTATCGTACAAGACGGCCGTATCAATTTGGACCTAGCTGACGTTAGATACGTAATGAAGGACAGCGGTATGGCTCATATGGGTATTGGTGTTGGTAAAGGCAAAAACAAGACTATTGATGCTATTAGAAAGGCTGTTTACTCGCCATTGCTAGAAACAACAATTCAAGGCGCGTCGTCAATTATTATTAACTTCCGCGGCGGTCAAGATTTGAAATTGGAAGAAATCTACAGTGGACTAGAGTTGGTTCGTCAAGTAATTTCTCCTGATGCAAACGTTTTGTTTGGCGTGGGCTTTGATGAAGAGCTTCGTGACGAAGTGCAAGTTACACTTATTGCAACAGGCTTTTTTGGCTCAACTATAGAAGAAAAGGCGTCCTTCTTTTCTGCTAACACCAGTGTGATTGGTAGCAACGCGGCTGTTGCTGCTCAACCAACACAACAGGTTGCAAAGGAAGCGTCATTTGTTGATAGCCAAGCTGTTGTAAATGCAGGCTTGACTCAAGAAAGCACATTGAAGGTAGAAGAAGATAAAAATATTCCACCATTTTTACGCAAATTGAAGAAATAAGGATTTATATATGAAAAGAACTACAGTTAAGCAATTATTTGTATCGGCAGAACAATTTGCTGATAAAGAAATTACCGTATGCGGATGGGCGCGTACTATCCGTGACTCTAAAGTTTTTGGTTTTATAGAACTTAACGACGGAAGTTGTTTTTCCGGCGTGCAAGTAGTGTTTGAGCAAAATCAAATTGACAACTTTGACGAAATTGCAAAGTTGAACGTTGGTAGTGCATTGGTTGTTACAGGTAAACTCATTTTGACTCCACAAAACAAGCAACCATTTGAAATCAAGGCAACTAAAATTGTTGTAGAAGGCAAATCTACACCTGATTACCCATTGCAAAAGAAACGCCACAGCGTAGAATTTTTACGTGAAATTGCACATTTGCGTCCACGTACAAACTTGTTTAATGCTACAATGCGTGTTCGTTCGGAATCTGCATTTGCTTTGCACAAGTTTTTTAATGAAAGAGGCTTTGTGTACGTTCATACTCCACTAATCACGTCTAGCGACTGCGAAGGCGCAGGCGAAATGTTTAAGGTGACTACGCTTGATTTGGCTAACGCTCCTAAAAATCAACAAGGTGAAGTGGATTACACTAAAGATTTCTTTGGTAAGCCAGCAAGTTTGACTGTATCTGGTCAACTTAACGGTGAAACATACGCTATGGCATTTGGCAACATCTACACGTTTGGTCCAACTTTCCGTGCTGAAAAATCCAACACTCAACGCCACGCAGCAGAGTTTTGGATGATCGAGCCAGAAATTGCTTTTGCTGATCTAAACGATGATATGCAACTTGCTGAAGATATGATCAAATACGTTATTAACCACGTATTGAGTACTTGTGCGCAAGAGTTAAACTTCTTTGACAGCTTTGTTTCAAAGGGTTTGCTAGAAAGACTAAACAACCTAAAGGATGCAACATTCCAACGTATGACGTATACAAAGGCTATCGAAGTGCTTGCTCCTAACAATGCTAACTTTGAGTACCCAGTTTCTTGGGGTTGCGATTTGCAAACGGAACACGAAAGATATCTTACAGAAGTTGTTTGTAAGGGCCCAGTATTTGTGACTGACTATCCAAAGGAAATCAAATCCTTCTACATGAAACTTAACGAAGACGGCAAGACTGTTGCTGCAATGGATATGCTTGTCCCAGGCGTTGGTGAATTGATCGGTGGCTCTCAAAGAGAAGATAACCTTGAAGTTTTACTAAAACGTATGGAAGAGTGCGGTCTAAATGCCGAAGATTACTGGTGGTATCTTGATTTGCGTAGATATGGTAGTGCGCAACACGCTGGCTTTGGCTTGGGCTTTGAACGTTTGGTAATGTATCTAACAGGTGTGTCAAATATTCGTGACGTAGTACCTTTCCCACGTAACGTTGGTAACATTTTGTTCTAAAAATTTTAAGAAACTTACAATTTGATGTAAGTTTCTTTTTATTTTGGAGCAAACTATTAGCGTAGGAGGTGCTAAAAATGAAATCTAACAAAACTAACAGCACAAAAACAAACAACAAAAACACAGGTTGCTCCAACTCTAAAAAGAGTGGCAGAACTAGTCAAAAGAGCAATTCTCAAGAAAGTCAGTCCGACCCTGACGGGAGTTACACCGGTAACCCTGTAGGAGAAGGAAAGTATTCTAAACCTGTGCAAGACGTCGACGATTTGTAGTCGAAAAAAGTCCGTAGGAACATCCTACGGATTTTTGTTTGGACAATTTAAGTCAAGCGAGATTTTGTTGCCATTTTTATCCGAATACACCGTAACACAACATTGTTTGCCCTTTACCGTCCAAGACAAGTACTCCTTTTCGCAACAATGTTGCATGTTTTTGCAAGGTGTATTTTGTGTATCGTTGCATACGGTATTTAGGTATACTTGGTTGTTCACAAACTGTTTGTGGCTTAAATTTTTGTTGCAATTCATAGTATATACTATGATATGTTAAAAAAATTTGTCAAAACTATTGCAAATTAAACAAAAGTGTAATATAATTGTAGTATCAAAAAAGGAGGACTTAACAATGGTCTTTGAAAAAGTACAACAATTGCTTTCCGAACAACTTAACATTGCACCGGAAAAAATTACAATGGAATCCAACGTCGTTGCAGATTTGCACGCTGACTCTTTGGACGTTGTAGAAATGCTTATGTCTTTGGAAGACAATTTCAATATTCAAGTATCTGATGATGACGCTGCTAATCTTTTGACTGTTGGCGCAATTGTAGCATACATTGAAAACGTAGCGAAATAATTTTTGCTTATTTGTGGTTTGGGCAATGCCCAAACCACTTTTTTATTGCAAAAATTGTCGCAAAACTTATTGTTTTGTAAAGGGCATATAAAAACTTTGTTTTTTGCATACACTACAACAAATGGATGGAGAGTGTATGTACGAACTAACCTTTAGTGTTGAAAAATCTAGTGAAAATCTGTTGAAATATATGTACAACGTTTTGTTGCCATGCGTACAAAAGGTTGGCGGTGTAATTAAATATCTAGATGGCGCTAGGCGTAGTAGATTTGCGCTTGCTTGCAATGATTTGTATGCAAGCACTGTGGAGGAGCAAGCTAAAGATTGTCTTTGTGATGTGTTGACGTTAGGCTTTAAGGGTATGTATGTAAGGCAAAAGTTAAATATTGACGTAAGTGATTTTTGGACAAATGCTCTTGTAAATACGATATGTGTGTTTGACAACAAGTTTGATAAAAATTACGTGAAAAAGATAGTCAACCTTGACGGAGAAGTCTGCATAGATGGTTACTACAACTTTAAGCTTCAACGGCTTAAAAGTAAATGGGATGAGCTTGTAGCAATAGTAAACAGCAATGTTTCATTGCTGGGGGAGGCTAGTTTGACAAAGGACTTCTTGTGCTATTTGATAGACTTTTTGCCGTCCACGCAAAAGGAACTATCCATAGTGGTGGATGATGGTTCGTTTAGGCTATTTAATCAAAGCGGAAGGCTACTGCCGGTAATCAATTTAATTTGCCCATCAACATTGGAAGATCAAGTTGTGATAAATGCTATTTGTATCAAACCGCAAAATGTTAAGCTGTACTGTGATAAAAATAGTGTTTGCAGTGAACTTTTAGAGCTGTTAAACTATTTGTTTGACGTCAAAATGGTAGAAAACAGTTGACAGTTGATTTAATAAGTATTAAAATATTTATGTTAAATACATCAATAATAAAAAGACACGCTACTTTTAGAGCAGTTTAACAGCGAGCAACGGCGGTGAGAAGGTTGCAAACCAGCAAAAAGATAGTACCACTTTTTTAGATGCGTAAGCGCACACGACAGGGCGTACAAAGAGTGGGTAGGGTATCCCTATCAATTAAGGTGGAACCACGGATTGACAATTCGTCCTTATGGCTTTTTAGTCATAAGGATTTTTTTTATTAACAGGAGATAAACAATGGCTATTAATGTAAAATTGCCTGATGGCAGTATCAAAACATTTGATCAACCAGTTACAGCTTACCAAGTTGCAGAAAGCATCAGTGGTGGTCTTGCGCGTAATGCAATTTGTTGTGAAATCAACGGCGAAAAGAGAGACGTTGCAAATTTGATTACAACTGACGTGGATTTTAAGGTGTATACGGCTAAAGACGAGCAAGGTCTAGAAGTTTTGCGTCACAGCGCAGCACACGTGCTTGCTCAAGCAGTAAAACGTTTGTATCCAAACGCAAAGTTTGCAATTGGCCCAGCTGTTAAAAATGGTTTCTACTACGATATCGACTTTGGCGGTGACGTAGTTGTTGCTGATGATTTGGCAAAAATCGAAGCAGAAATGGCAAAGGTTGTAAAGGAAGATCACAAGATTGTTCGTGAAGAAATTGCTTTGCAAGATGCAATTGCTATGTTTGAGCAACTTGGCGACGTGTATAAAGTGGAAATTTTGAAGGAACTTACACAAGATACGGTATCCCTTTACAGACAAGGCGACTTCTTTGACTTGTGTCGTGGTCCTCACTTGCCATCTACAGGCAAGCTTAAGGCGTTTAAGCTTACTAGTGTAGCGGGTGCATATTGGCGTGGCGACACTAAAAACAAGATGCTTACACGTATTTACGGAACTGCATTTGATAAAAAGGCAGAGCTTGACGAATATCTTCTTCGTATTGAAGAAGCAAAGAAGCGTGACCACCGTAAACTTGGCCGTGAACTTGACTTGTTTGATATCTTGGATGAAGGTCCAGGTTTCCCATTCTTCTTCCCTAAAGGAATGGTTTTGAGAAATACGCTGGAAAACTTCTGGCGTGAAGAGCACGCAAAGCGTGGTTACACCGAAGTTAAGACACCAATTATTCTAAACCAAGCTTTGTGGCATCGCTCTGGTCACTGGGATCACTACAAAGACAATATGTACGTAGTGGATATTGACGAAGAAGCATATGCTATCAAGCCAATGAACTGCCCAGGTGGTATGCTTGTTTACAAGCGTAAGCCACACTCTTACCGTGATTTGCCACAAAGAGTAGCAGAGCTAGGACTTGTACACAGACACGAGCTATCAGGTGCTTTGCACGGACTTATGCGTGTAAGATGCTTCACTCAAGACGATGCGCACATCTTCATGACTCCAGAGCAAATCGAAAGTGAAATTGAAGGCGTAGTACGTTTGATCGACAGCTTCTACACTGTATTTGGTTTCAAGTACAAGTTGGAGCTATCCACACGTCCAGAAGACTCTATGGGTAGCGACGAACAATGGAATATGGCTACTGATGCATTGAGAAGCGCACTAGAAAAGCTTGGCAAGGATTACGAAGTAAACGAAGGCGACGGCGCGTTCTACGGTCCAAAAATCGACTTCCACTTGGAAGACAGCATTGGCCGTACATGGCAATGTGGTACAATTCAACTAGACTTCCAAATGCCAGAAAGATTTGATTTGACATATGTTGGTCAAGATGGCGAAAAGCACCGTCCAGTAATGATTCACCGTGTAGTATTTGGCAGTATCGAAAGATTTATTGCAATCTTGACCGAACACTATGCAGGTGCTTTCCCAACATGGCTTGCTCCTGTACAAGTAAAGGTTTTGCCAATTTCTGACGTGTTCCAACCATATGCAAAGCAAGTTTGCGATACATTGGTTGCTGCTGGTATCCGTGCAGAGCTTGACGACAGAAATGAAAAAATCGGCTACCGTATCCGAGAAGCACAACTTCAAAAGACACCATACATGCTAGTTCTTGGTCAAAAAGAAGCGGAAAGCAACACTGTTTCCGTTCGTGAAAGAAAGGGTGGCGACCTTGGTGCAGTGCCAGTAGAAAAGTTTGTTGAAGATATCCTAAACGTTATCAAAACAAAGGCGTAAAAACAAAAAATAAATAAAAAATATAGTTAAAAAGGATTGACATTGTCGGTCCTTTTTGCTATAATAATCAAGGTATTTAAGCAGAAAGTTTTCTCACCGATCCGACAAATGCGTTAGACGGTCACACAATAATTGGCTATTATTAGGCTTGTAGTATGTGGTAGAGAAACGTTTCTGTACCACATTTTTTTATTGTCAGAGGAGGACATCATTATCAAAGAGCTTCAAATCAACAACGAAATCCGCGATAAAGAGATTCGTTTAATCGGTCAAGAAGGTCAACAACTTGGAATTGTGTCTGCGTACGAAGCGCAACGCATTGCTGATGAAGAAGGCTTGGATTTGGTAAAAATTTCGCCAAATGCTAATCCACCAGTATGTAAAATAATGGATTACAGCAAGTACAAGTACGAACAAAACAAAAAAGAAAAGGAAATGAAACGTAATCAAAAGACAATTGAAGTCAAAGAAGTTTGGCTATCAATGACTATTGACATTGGTGACTTGAACACCAAAGCAAAGATTGCGTCCAAATTTATTGCCGACGGAAACAAGGTAAAAGCAACCATCCGTATGCGTGGTAGACAACAAGCTTACGCTCAACAAGGCGTAGAAGTAATGAAAAAGTTTGCCGAAATCTTGCAAGAAGTTGCTAAAATTGAAAAACAACCCACAACCGAGGGTAGAAATATCTCGATGGTGTTAGTACCATTGAACTAATTACAAAAATTATTTTGGAGGAAAATATAATGCCTAAGCAAAAATCACACAGCGCTTCCAAAAAAAGATTTGTCGTTTTGAAGGGCGGCAAGATCAAGCGCGCACAAGCAAACAAAAACCACAAACTTGGTAAAAAGACAACAAAGAGAACACGCAACCTACGCAGCACTGCTTACGTTGATTCAACAAGAGCAAAGACTGTTAAGAAAATGTTGCCATACTAATATAGGAGGACAGTCAGATGAGAATTAAAAGAGGCGTAAACGCAGTTAAAAAGCGTAGAAAGATACTTAAAGCTGCCAAAGGTTACTTTGGTCTAAAATCCACAAACTACCGCATTGCACGTCAAGCTGTAATGAAGAGCGGTAACTATGCATACGTAGGTAGAAAACTTCGTAAAAGAGATATGCGCAGTCTTTGGATTGCACGTATCAATGCAGCAGCTCGCGCTAACGGACTTTCTTACAGCAAACTTATGCACGGTTTGAAAGTAGCTAACGTAGAACTAAACAGAAAGGTTTTGGCTGAAATTGCTGTTTCTGATGCAAAAGCATTTGCTGAACTTGCTGAAACTGCAAAAGCTAACTTGAAATAATTTTACAAAAACAAAGCCTTTTATCACGAGTAAAAGGCTTTTTGATTTATATGGTAATTACATCTAATACTAACAACCAAATATCGCTAATTCGCAAGCTGCAAACGGACAAAAAGTACCGTGTTGCCGAAGGCAAGTACTGCATCGAAGGAGAGCGCCTTGTAAAAGAAGCTATCAAGTTTGGCAAACAAATACTTGCCATCTACGTTGCTCAAAGTGCGCAAGACAAATTTGTCTTTGACGTAGATTGTGAGCCAATTGTGGTTGCAGACAACGTATTTGCATCCATCAGCCAAACGGTAAATAGTCAAGGCATTGTTGCTGTTTTGGCATTGCCACAAGCAAGTTTGCAAGCGCCATCAGGTAAATGCTTGATAGTGGAAAACTTGCAAGATCCAGGCAACCTTGGTACACTTTTGCGCACTGCTGTTGCAACGGGATTTGACGACGTTTACTTGTGCAATTCGACCGACGTATATGCACCAAAGGTGATT
>JAZQUN010000020.1:0-3265 GCA_045631385.1 Clostridia bacterium | reverse complement strand
TGAGTACAAACGAATGTTTGGCTCTACTTCTTCTTCCTTGAAGGCACGTTTAATTTGTACGTTTTGGTCGGAATCAGCCTTGAACAAAATGATGTGCTCATCAGCAAGATCTTTGTAGGTTAGGCTTGGAGCTTCTGCAAGTGGATGATTTTTGCTCACGCAAAACATAAGTTCCGTTTCGATAAGTGGCAAAACGTTGTAGTCTTCGTGAAGGGATGGATCGTAGATAGTTACACCCAAATCTACCGCGCCGGAATCAACAAGTTTGGTTACTTGTAGCGAACTGGTTTCGAGCATTTCCAACTCGACGTTTGGGAACAATTTGCTGTGCGCGTTGAACAACGCTGGGAACAAAAACGTGCTGATCATGGCTGGCATTGCAATTTTGACGTGGTTACGGTTGTTGCCCATGTCTTTCATTTGTGATGCAAGGCTGTCTACAGCATTTAGGATGAAGTTTACTTTTTCTAAAAAGTACTGTCCTTCGGTAGTTAGTTGCAACTTGTTGTTGCGACGCAAAAACAATTTTACGCCAAACTCGTCTTCTAGTTGCTTGATGCAGAAAGAAATTGCTGGTTGTGATACGTACATTTCTTCTGCTGCTTTTGTTATGCTTTGGTAACGGCATACGCGTTGAAAATAGCGAAGTTGAACAATTTTCATGTGTTTATCTCCTTTGTATGCATCAATTATAACCTAAATAGGCAAAAGTTAGCAAGCATATAAACGCATTTTATACAAAAATGTTAAGTTTTTCTTATGCAATGATATCAAAGCATAAAAAAAGCCCTAAAAATAGGGCTGATTTGGTTGATTTTGGTGTTTATTTGCCGTTTTGAGTGGATTTGCTAGATGAAGACTGCAAATTACAAAATTTCCGTCAAAATTTCGTTTAGCACGTAGAATTTGTCGGGTTTAACGGCAATAAATTGTTGGTTTGTTGCACTATCTTGGTAGGTTTTTAGCAAATTTAGCTCAATTAATTTGTTGATATTTGGGTACTTTTCGTAGATGTTTACGGCAAATTTGTCGTAAAACTCGCTAACAGATATGCCTTTATCTAGGCGCAAGCCAAGCATTACGTACTCGTCCATTTGCTCGTTTAGGTCAATTAGGTTGGAATCTACAACAGCACTATCCTTTTGCTTGATAAGTTGGATATATTTGCTTGCTGTGGCAACGTTTTCGTAACGTACGCCATCAATATATCCGTGTGCAGACGCACCAAAACCGAAGTAACTTTTACAACGCCAGTAAGCAAGATTGTGGTTGCATTTGTAGCCTTTTTTTGCAAAGTTAGATACTTCGTATCTACTAAAACCATGCTTTGACAATGTTTTGTGTGCGAAATCGTACATTTGGGCAAGTTGATCTTCGTCGTAGATTATGCTGACTTTGCCACTTTCTATTTCCTTGTCAAGCTGTGTGCCTGGGTACACTTCCAAAGCGTATGCCGACACGTGAGTGATTGGCAAATTGATTACTTGGTTGACTGTGTTTTTGAATTGCGCCAAAGTTTCTGGCAGACCGATGATGATATCAGCGTTGATATTTGTGATGCCTACTTGGATTACGTTGTTGACTGCTTGGACAAATTGATCAAAATTGTGCACTCTGCCGATGGTTTGGAGTGTACTGTCGTTGGCACTTTGCAGACCGATACTTACACGATTGACCTTGTTTTTTGCAAAAAGTTGAGCCTTGTCTAGCGTCAAACTTTCTGGATTGCACTCGACGGTAATTTCACAATTTTGTGCCAATTTGTAGTTTGAATAGATTGCATCAAACACCTTTTGCAGGCTGACTGACGATACACTACTTGGCGTTCCACCACCAAAAAATATGCTAGAAACAACCACGTCATCACGCTTGTTTGAGGCAATTTCGGACACAAGCGCATCAAAGTAATCCTGCTCTAACTGGTAGTCGGAACAGGAGTCAAACGTGCAATATTTGCACTTGTTTTTGCAAAATGGAAAATGCACGTAAATTGCTACTTCTTGCGTTGTGTTTTTGAGTGATTTTTTAGTCATTTTTGTGTACTATGTCTGTAATAGTAGTGTGTAAAAAGGTTGTTTTTGTGGTTATTTTGGCAAAAATTGACTATTTTCGGCAATTTTGCGCTGTTTATGGGATAAAAAGCAAAAACCGACGAAAAGGTCGGTTTTTGTGTAAAAAATTACTCGTCGATCTTCAAAATGGACATAAATGCTTCGCTTGGTACACTTACACTACCAACTTGACGCATGCGTTTTTTGCCTTCCTTTTGTTTTTCCAAAAGCTTCTTTTTACGGGTGATGTCACCACCGTAGCACTTCGCCAAAACGTCCTTACGCAAAGCACGTACAGTTTCGCGTGCAATAACTTTGTTGCCGACACTTGCTTGAATTGGAATTTCAAACATTTGTCTTGGAATTGCATCCTTAAGCTTTTCGGCAATTTGACGGCCACGAGCATAAGCACGCTCTTCGTTGACGATGATGGACAACGCGTCACACATTTCGCCGTTGAGTAGCATATCTAGTTTGACTAACTTGCCACGAACGTAGCCTTTCACTTCGTAATCTAAACTTGCGTAACCACGTGTACGAGACTTCAAAGTGTCAAAAAAGTTGTAAATGATTTCGTTTAGTGGGATGTCGTAGGCAATGCGAACACGCTTGGTATCGACGTAGGTCATATCAATAAATATACCACGCTTTTCTTGGCATAGTTCCATTACCGGCCCTACGTACTCTGGTGGGCAGTATACAAACGCCGATACGATTGGCTCCTCCATGTAATCAATTTTGGTTACTGGTGGCAACTTTGTTGGGTTGTCGATAAGCATCATTTCGCCGTCCGTTGTATATACGCGGTAGCTTACGCTTGGCGCTGTTGTTACCAAATCCAAGTCAAACTCGCGTTCCAAACGCTCTTGGATGATTTCCATATGCAACAAACCAAGAAAACCACATCTAAAACCAAAGCCTAGAGCAACGGATACGTCTGGCTCGTAGGTCAAAGCGGCGTCGTTTAGCTTCAATTTTTCCAAAGCGTCCTTCAAATCGTTGTATTTGCTGCCATCGGCAGGGAAAATACCACAGTAAACCATAGGTTTAACTTCTTTGTAGCCTGTAAGAGGTTGATCGCATGGGTTGGTAGCATCGGTGATGGTATCGCCGACTTTGGTATCAGAAACCGTCTTGATGCTGGCACAAATGTAGCCTACGTCGCCTGCGGAAAGTTGATCAACAGGCTTCATGGATGGGGCAAAAATACCAAC
>JAZQUN010000019.1:0-10494 GCA_045631385.1 Clostridia bacterium | reverse complement strand
CACTAATTAAAGGATTGGCATATGTGTATGCGTGTGCGTGATGGCTAATTGAAACCCCAAAAGGCTTTGCAACCTCGCAAAGCCTTTTTTATGTATAAAAGGTTGTGTTTTTGTATAAAATACAAGTGTAAAAATTTTCTTATCACCGAAAGGAAAATGATAGCGTATTTTTGTCAAAAAATTGGCAAAAACTCTTGACATTTTCGCCGTTCGGTGTTATATTTTAAGTACAAATTAGCAGTCAACCGTCGAGAGTGCTAACACTCAACGCAAAAAGTTGACAAGGGGACAAAATGTTATCGGATAGAAAGAAAAAAATACTGTGCGCAGTAATTGATGGCTACATCGAAACTGCCCAACCCATCAGTAGTAAGGAAATCCAACAACAATATCTGCAAAACTGCTCGTCTGCAACAATTCGCAACGAGTTGTCTGCACTAGAAAGCATGGGTTACTTGATCCAACCGCACGTATCTGCTGGCCGCATTCCATCACAAATGGCGTTCAGAATGTACGTTGACGAGTTGATGAGCAGCGACCCATTGACACAAAACGACGTTGAAGTTTTGGAGAAATACTTTGCTGGAAAAATATCTTCTATGGAAGATTTGGTGGAAAATGTGGCCAAGGTAATTTCCGATCTAACCAACTACACGTCGGTAGTAGTCAAGGAAGATTTGTCCGATACCATCACGTCCATCCGTCTTGTTGATTTGTACAACGGTATGATGCTAGTTGTAATCGTAACAGATACACGCTTGCTAAAGGATGCTGTCGTCGAAATCCCAGCAAACTTCACGTCAGAAATGCTAGCCATGACGGAAAACTGGCTAAACAACATTTTTGTAGGCAAGCACATATCGCAGTTTCTCAACTTCAGCTACCCATACACTCTTGTCAACAAAGAGTTCGAGCAATTCAACGCCCTTTTCAAAAAGATTGTTGACGTGCTCAAAAAGGTATCTTTGGCAGGTGGCTACGACGTCGATTGCTACGGCCACAACAAAGTGTTTGAGCACACCGAGTTCAGCGAAACGGAAAGTGCAAAGCAATTCCTTGCAACGCTTGACCACAAAGACCGTATTGCCGAAATCTTTACAACGGGTACAGGCGATGGCCAATTTACAATCAAAATTGACAGCCAAGACAGTATGCCACAAGGCTACTCAATGGTATCTGCCAAGGTGTCACTTGGCGACAACGTACAAGGCAACGTAGGTGTAATCGGTCCTGTACGTATGAATTACAAAAAAGTTATTTCCGTTTTGGACAAAATCAGCGAAATTCTGTCCGAAACGCTAAAAAAGTAGTAGGTGAACAAAATGAGTAAAACACAACAACCTGCTTGCGAAAATACGCAAGTAGAGCCAACTTTGGTAGAAGAGCTAACCAAAGAAAACGAGCAACTAATTGCCGAAAACGAAAAATTAGTACAAGAAAACGAAAAGCTCACCAAGACAGTCAACCGTTTGCAAAGCTCTGCAGACAACAGCGATATGTATCGTGACCAACTGGTTGCATTGAAGTCTGACTTTGACAGCTACAAGCGTCGCATGAAAAACGATGCAGAAGTTTGCACGGCAAAGGGCAGAATGGAAGTAGTAGAAAAAATTCTTCCTGTTCTAGACAACTTTGACCTAGCAAAAATGCACTTGGATGCCGACAACTTGAAAGCTTTCGAGATGGTGCAAAACCAATTTTTAGAAATTCTAAACCAACTTGGTGTCGAAATTCTAAATCCAAAGGGACAAGAGTTTGACGCAACAACAATGAATGCACTTTCCACTATGGATTACGGCGAAGAAAACAGCGGAAAAGTAGTAGAAGTGTACAAAAAAGGCTATGTGTATGGCGCAAAAGTCATCCGTTATGCCGAAGTAATAGTAGGAAAGTAATTTGCCACACGGCAACAATAAATATTAAATAAAGTATCAAGGAGAAATATATTATGGGAAAAATTATCGGAATTGACTTGGGAACAACCAACAGCTGCGTAGCAGTACTAGAAGGTGGCGAACCAGTCGTAATCACTAATACCGAAGGCAACCGCACTACACCATCTATCGTAGGTTTTGCAAAAGACGGCGAAAGACTAGTTGGTCAAATTGCAAAAAGACAAGCTGTAGTAAACGGTGACCGTACAGTAATCTCTATCAAGCGCGAAATGGGTACAAACCACACAGTTACTATCGACGGCAAAAGCTACTCTGCACAAGAAATCAGCGGTATCATTTTGTCCAAGCTTAAGGCAGATGCCGAAGCATACCTTGGCGAAAAAGTAACACAAGCAGTAATCACAGTACCAGCATATTTTTCTGACGCACAACGTCAAGCAACAAAGGACGCAGGTAAAATTGCCGGTCTAGAAGTTTTGCGTATCATCAACGAACCAACAGCAGCAGCACTTGCTTACGGCTTGGATAAGGGCGAAAACGCTAACCAAAAAATCCTTATCTACGACCTAGGTGGTGGTACTTTTGACGTATCCATTTTGGAAATCGGCGACGGCGTATTCGAAGTGCTTGCAACCAACGGTAACAACCGTCTTGGTGGTGACGACATCGACGACGTAGTTATCCAATACCTAATCGAAGAGTTCAAAAAGACAAGTGGTATCAACCTTGCTAACGACAAACAAGCATTGCAAAGACTAAAGGAAGCAGGCGAAAAGGCTAAAATCGAACTTTCTTCCACACTAAAAACAACAGTATCTTTGCCATTCATCACAGCTGACGCTACAGGTCCAAAGCACTTGGAAGTAGAAATCACACGTGCCAAGTTCGAGTCTTTGATTGCTCCACTAATCAAAAAGACAATCGATCCAATGAAGCAAGCAATGAGCGACGCTGGCTTGACCAATGCTGACCTAAACCGTGTAATTTTGGTAGGTGGTTCTACACGTATCCCAGCAGTAGTAGAAGCAGTTAAAAACTTCTCTGGCAAAGAGCCATACAAGGGCATCAACCCAGACGAATGCGTAGCTATCGGTGCTGCAATTCAAGGTGGCGTACTTGGTGGCGAAGTTAAAGACGTACTATTGCTAGACGTAACACCATTGTCACTTGGTATCGAAGTTTTGGGTGGCGTAACAGCTAAACTAATCGAAAGAAACACAACTATCCCAACAAGCAAATCTCAAGTATTCTCTACAGCTGCCGACAACCAAACAAGCGTAGACATCCACGTTTTGCAAGGCGAAAGAGAAATGGCTGTCGACAACAAAACACTTGGCAGATTCTCTTTGACAGGCATTGCTCCAGCACCACGTGGTATCCCACAAATCGAAGTTAAGTTTGACATCGACGCAAACGGTATCGTACACGTAACAGCTAAAGACCTTGGCACACAAAAGGAACAATCTGTTACAATTACAAGTAGCACAAACTTGTCCGATGCTGATATCGACAAGGCTATCAAGGATGCAGAAAAGTACGCAGAAGAAGACAAAAAACGTAAGCAAGAAGTAGAAACACGCAACGGTCTTGACCAAATGATTTTGTCTATCGAAACATTCCTTCGTGAAAGTGGCGACAAGCTTGATCCAGCAGACAAGGCTCAACTAGAAGAAGAAGTTAAAAAAGGCAAGGAAGTACTTGCTACAGGCACAACCGAGCAAATGAAGGCAGAAACAGACCGCATTGCTCAAGCAAGCACACCAATCTTCCAAAAGTTGTACCAACAAGCATCTCAAGCGCAAGGTCAAACAGACGACGGCGTTAAGTACGACGTATCCGAAGATAACTAATAACTACTAAATCAACCCCAAAAAGCAACGGAACTTTGCGTTCCGTCTTTTTGGCGTAAAGGAAAACAACAATTATGGCAAAAGACTATTACAGCATACTTGGTGTCGAAAAGACAGCGTCTGCCGATCAAATCAAATCGGCGTACCGCAAACTAGCCAAGCAATACCACCCTGACTTGCACCCAGATGATCCCGTCTGTGCGGAAAAGTTTAAGGAGTGCAACGAAGCTTACTCTGTACTAGGTGACGAAGACAAGCGTCGTCGTTACGACAATGGCGAGTATGACATGCAAGGCGGTTACGGCAACCCATTTGGCGGTGGCTTTTCAGCAAACGGCTTTGACGACATTTTTGATATATTCAGCAGTTTTATGGGCGGTGGTGGACGTACGTCTTCGCGCAGGGCGGAAAACGTCGGCAGCGATGTCAACTACAACCTAGAGCTAACCTTTATGGAGTCCGCAAAAGGCTGCAAAAAGGAGCTCAAGTTTAACCGTCACGATTCTTGTCCCGACTGCAAGGGCACAGGAGCAAAGGACTCTTCATCTGTCAAGCCTTGTCCACATTGTCATGGCACAGGGCAGGTTAAGTATGTCCAAAACTCTTTGTTTGGTCAAACAGTGCGTATAGGCGCATGTGATAAATGTAATGGCACGGGTAAGGTAGTAACAAACCCATGTAAGACGTGTAACGGCAAAGGCGTAGTCAACAAGGCTATCAAAATGACGGTAGAAATCCCTGCAGGCGTAGTGGATGGCTCTGTTTTGCCAATTTCCGGTCAAGGCAACGCCGTTCAAAACGGACGAAACGGCAACTTAAATTTGGTAATTAGGGTAAAGCCAAGCAAGGTGTTCCAACGCAGAGATTACAACCTATACGTAACCTTGCCAGTATCCTTTGTTACGGCAGTATTAGGCGAAGAAGTCGAAATCCCATCACTAAACGGCATTTTTGTACACAAATTGCCAGAAAACACTCAAAATGGCGATACGTTGCGTTTTAGAGGCAAGGGTATTCGTAGCTCTCAAGGCTACACTGGTGATTTGTTTGTCACTGTCAATGTAGAAGTTCCAAAGTCTATCAGCCGTTCTCAACGCAAAGCCTTGTCCGAGTTCGACAAAGAAGACGCTATCAAAAATTATCCAAAGCGCAAAGCGTACATGGACGAAATTGCCGAGCTATACAAAGACGATAAGTAAAAAATTGTCGGCATAAAAACTTTTAATACACTTTTTCAAAAATACTATTCAATACCACTTTACAAATTTGGCGTAAAGTGGTATTATTACTTATGTTAGACATAGGAGAGAACAAATGAAAGTAATATCAAGCGACTTATTGCGTGGTCACATTGATACTTTTGTACTTTCGGCATTGATGGATGGCACCAAATACGGAAACGAAATCAAGCGTTTCATTGCCAAGAAAACCAACGAGTTGTATGTCCCAAACGAGCAAAGCTTGTATTCGGCATATCACCGTTTGGAAGATATGGAGTGCATCAAAGGTGTTTGGGGCGAAAACGTCGGTGCAACCCGTAAGTATTACACAATTACGGAAAAGGGTAGAACACTTTACGAAAGAAACAAGCGCGAATGGGAAAACGCAAAAAAACTAATTGACATACTAATTATCTAATTATGAAGTACACACAAATCACAGTAAAAACTACTTCTCAAGCAAGCGAACTAGTTGCATACTATTTGCAAGAAGTGTGCTTGGACGGCGTAAGCATCTACGACAAGGCAGATTTGTATTCATCATCATGGGATTACGTCGAAGAAAACTTTGTTAATAACTACGACCAGGAAGTTATCGTTTCTGGTTATTGCGAAAAGGAGAACACTGACAGTGTTCTCTGTTTTTTGCGTAACGCCTTTTTAAGCATGGAAGGTCAAGACGCAGGTAGCCTTGCTATTTCCACTCAAGAAGTGGAAGGCGACGAGTGGCTACACAACTGGAAGCAAACGTTTACTCAGCTCGAAATTGGCAACGTCATCATTTGCCCAGAGTGGCTATCAGTAGACAATCCACAAGGCAAAAAGGTGCTTTTGCTGGAAACAGGCATTGCTTTTGGTACAGGTCAACACGAAACAACTAGCATGGTGCTAGACTTTATGCAACAAGTTGATATTGCTGGTAAGTCTGTAGTAGACGTTGGTTGTGGTAGTGGTATTTTGGGACTTACGGCATTGCTGCTCGGCGCGGACAAGGCAGTGCTTATCGACAACGACAGCCAAGCAACAGACGTATCACTTCACAACGCCCAACTAAATGGACTAGAAAACAGATGTCAAATTTCTTGCTCTGGCTTGGTAGATGGCGTAACGCAAACATTCGACGTGTTGCTAGCAAATTTGACTGCCGATATCTTGTACGTTTTGGCGCAAGACGTATCCAAAGTTGTACACAAAGGTAGCAAAATCATCTTGTCGGGTATTTTGACAGATAGGGCGCACAAAGTAATTGATTGCTATCAACAAAAGGGCTTTACACTAGTAAATAGACAAGACAAAGGCGAGTGGACAGCGCTAGTTATGGAGTACTAATATGGCAGATTATCGCAGATTTTTTGCAGAACCAAACTGCAAAAACGGCAACCAAATAGTCATCACAGGCGAAGAATACAAGCACCTAGCAAACGTACTACGTATGCGTGTAGGCGACAACTGTTTTGTTTGCTTCAACGACGGTATCGACCACTTTTGCCAAATTGACTCTATAGATAAAACGTGTGCGCATATGAGCATACTAAACAGCTGGCAAACAGAGTGCGAAAACGGTTTCAATACAACCTTGTATATGGCAGTAACCAAAGGTGACAAAAACGACACCATCGTGCAAAAAGCAGTTGAGCTTGGCGTAAACGAAATCGTCTTTTTCGAAAGCCGTTACACCGTATCCAAAATTGACGAAAAAAAGGCTCAACGCCTAAACAAAATCAGTATCGAAGCCAGCAAGCAATGTGGCAGAGCTGTTATCGTTCCTGTCAAGGTTGCTACAATCAAACAGGTGGCTAGTCAACTAAACGGCTACGATATAGCATTGTTTTGCTACGAAAAGGCACAAGACGTTACACTTTCCGCAGCGGCAGGCAACGCTAAAAACATTGCGTTGATAGTAGGTAGCGAAGGCGGTTTTGCTCCAGAAGAAAGCCAATTATTTGTGGATAACGGCGCAACAGCCGTTACTTTAGGCAAACGTATCTTGCGTGCCGAAACCGCGCCACTTTACGCTATGGCTGTACTTTGTGACAGACTAGGAGAAAACTAATGAAAGTATCAGTTTTTACCCTAGGCTGCAAAACCAACTTGTACGAGAGCCAGCAAATAGTGGCTGGCTTGTTACAAATGGGACACGATGCCCACATAGGTTTGTGCAACGCTGATGTGTTTGTGCTAAACACCTGTGCAATTACTGCCGAAGCGGAAAAGAAATCCCGCCAAGCAATTGCCCGTGCTCGCAAACTCAACCCTGATTGCAAGGTGGTAGTGGTAGGCTGTGCATCACAAAAAAATGCGTTGCAATTCAGCGACATAGCCAACGTCACATTTGTAAAGGGTGTACACGGTAAGGAAAACGTTTTGCAACTTATCAACAACCAAGGCGTAGACGTAGAAGAAATCCCTTCCGTATACGCGCACGCTATACACGCCGTACAAGAGCGAACACGTGCATTTGTAAAGATACAGGATGGTTGCAACAACTTTTGTAGTTACTGCATTGTGCCATATCTTCGTGGACGTAGTCGTAGTAGAAACGTAGACGACATCGTGCAAGAGGTAGCCAACGCCAACAGCAAAGAAACGGTACTAATCGGTATCGATTTGTCGCAATACGGCAGGGACAATGGTAGCAGCCTAGCAGAGTTGTTCAGCAAACTCCAAGGCATCCCAACGCGTATTAGGCTAGGCAGTCTAGAGCCAAACGTTGTAACAGACGAAATGCTCAACGCCTTGTCCAAATTGGATTTCTGCCCACACTTTCATTTGTCTTTGCAAAGTGGTTGCGACAGCGTGCTAGCCCGTATGAACAGGCACTACACCACAGGTCAGTACTTTGATGCAGTGCAAAAAATTCGCAAGGTCTTCCCAAATGTTGCTATCACAACGGACGTAATCGTTGGCTTTTGTGGAGAAACAGACGACGAGTTTGCAACAACTTGTGACTTTGTTCAAAGGGTAGGCTTTGCCGATATTCACGTGTTCCCATATTCCGCTAGAGAAGGAACAGTGGCGCACAAAACAATGACGGATTTGCCTGCCGATATCAAAAAGGCACGACAAGAGCATTTGACTGCTATCAAGCAAAAGCTACACGACAGCTTTATATCAGCCCAACTAGGCAAAACGGAAACGGTTTTGGCAGAGCAAAAGAAATGCGGTATGTGGCAGGGCTATACGCCTAATTACACCCGTGTGTACTTTAAGGGCAACGTAAACCAGGGCGACTTGGTTCAAGTAAAACTTACCAAACGCTACCAAGACGGTGCGGAAGGAGAACTAGTATGAACGACTGTATTTTTTGCAAAATCGTAAAGGGTGATATCCCTTGCTACAAAATTTACGAAGATAACGACGTTTTGGCGTTTTTGGATATTGCAAACGACGTATACGGCCACACCCTTGTAGTGCCAAAGGCTCATTGTGTCAACTTGCTTGATGCCGACGAGCAAACGCTTGCAAAGGTGATGATTGCTGTGCAAAAGGTAGCTAATCACTATGTCAACAACTGCGGTTTTGATGGTGTCAACACCTTCAACTGCAACGGCAAGGATGCCGAGCAATCGGTTTTCCATTTGCACGTTCACATCATCCCACGCAAAAAGGATGACGGGATCAGCATTTGGAAAAACAAAACAAACGGTACACAAACTCTACAAGAAGTTTGCGACAAATTAAAATTAAGTAATTAGTCGTATTTTGTTGACAACTTTTGTGGGTTGTGTAATAATATTAAAGCAAATTAATCTGTTCAGCAGAAAGGAGGCGAATTCACGTGTCAACAATCAAAGTAGGAGAAAACGAAACATTGGACAGCGCATTGCGTAGATTCAAGAGACGTTGTGCTAGAGACGGTATCATTGGTGACCTTCGTAAAAAGGAACATTACGAAAAGCCAAGCGTAAGACGTAAGAAGAAAGCCGAAGCTGCTAGAAAACGCAACAAGGGCTAATACAAAAGACAAACTGCTTATCTAAGTTTTTAGATAGGCAGTTTCTTATTTTTAGGCAAAATTCGACAAAATAAAACAAAATTTGCGTGGGGGAAACTATGCTCAAAGAGTACGCAAGGCAAGCGAAGGAAAGGATGAAAAACGGCTTTTGGCAGGAAGCCAAGAAGGCAGTAGAAGACAAAAAGCAACAAGCTAAATCACTTGGATTAGATAGTGTCAAGGTGGTGGAAGAAGAGCGTCGCAAAACGGTGCGTCGCATCTACGATGAGCAGGGCTACTTGGAAGATCAAGCCTTTTACAACAAGGTGGTAGAAATACTAGAAAGCAAAGACATTGTCACAAATCCGCTGACACGTCTAGCAGACAAAGAAGCAATGGAGCAAATGACTCCCAACGAAAAGCAAACCTATTTGCTCAAGTTGTCTGCACGCTTTCAAAAAGTAGTCGAGCAGTACAATTCTTCTCAAAAAAGAATTGGCTAAAACTTACTTTTGTGGTACAATAGTTTCAAAGGGAGACTATTATGCCAAAGGTAACAAAGCTAGAAATCCAAAAAAACAACAAAACGCGCGTCAACGTCTATGTCGATGACGAGTTTTACTGTGGTATGGAAGCCATTACTGCGCTGGCAGTAGGGCTTAAGGAAGGCAAAGATGTTACGGTAGAGCAGCTAAAAGAAGGTGTTTTTCAAAGCGAAATTCGCATTGCTTTTACCAAATCCGTAGACTATCTTTCACGTTATATCAAGACCGCCAAGCAGCTCAAAGATTATCTAAAGCGCAAGGGCTTTTCGCAAGAAGTTGTCGATGTTGTAATGGAAAAACTCAAGGATTATGGCTACATTGATGATGCTAGATACGCTCAACTTTACACCGAGCAAAACAGCAAAAGTAAGGGCTCACGCCGAATCAAACAAGAGCTTTTGGCAAAGGGCGTAGATAGGCAAGATGCCGAAATGTACAGCGCCATTGATTGCGAAGATATGTTGCAAAGTGCTACAAAACTTGCCGAAAAATACATGAAAAACAAGCAAATAGATACTCCAACTTTGGTCAAATTGCAACGCTATTTGGCGTACCGTGGTTACGACTTTGATATCATAAACAACATAGTAAACACTTACCGAAACGAGTAAAATATATGCAAAAAACCTGCCCGAATAGGCAGGTTTTTTTTATTGCTTTTATTGTGTTTTTCAAGATCAATTTTGTGGCGATTATTGACGCTTAAATGGTATCAAATCTTCGTCGTCGCTAAACTTATCGCACACCAAATCATTGCCCAAAAGGTTGGCTTTTTTGATAGCAAAAAAACCGTATTTTTTGCGTATTTGGTCGATGGCAATTTCTAGACTTTGCTTTCTTTCGTCGTGCAATTCAAACAAGCTTTCCTGTATGTTTGATGATACTGGTATAAGGTTTGCAGTGCTAACCGTCAGCGAGCGCAACGGGTTACCGTCCCACAGCTTTTCAACCAACTGCATGGCAACGCAAGATATATCACTTGCTACAAAGGTGGGGCGCAGTGTGCGTTGCATGGTTACGTGTTGCAGTGCAGTGTTGCGGAAATGAAGC
>JAZQUN010000018.1:0-5095 GCA_045631385.1 Clostridia bacterium | reverse complement strand
GTTGTGGTATTAGAGAAGGCATAATGTTTAATCACGTTGTACCATTGACGTTGGAAAAGCCAATTTCGGATATTGCAGGCTACAGCTTGCACGCTATGGTTCATCACATTGGTGTAAACGAACAACACGCAGAGCAAACGTTTAATCTTTGCGTTCAATTGTTTAAACAACTACGTGTTTTGCACAAATTCCCACGTCAATACGTAAAGGTTTTGCGCATTGCTGCATTTATGCATGATGCAGGTAAGACATTTAAGTTTTACAACAACGTTAAGCATACTGCTTACATGATTCTAAACAGCAACTTGTATGGCGTATCTCATAGAGATATTGTATTGGCTGCTTGTGTAACAGACGTTTTCAACAAGGAAGATACAAGTCAAATAGAGTGGGCAAAGTACAGCGGAATTTTGTCTCAAGAAGATATCGATGCTGTTAAAAAGCTGGCAGTAATTTTGAAACTTGCCGTAGCTTTTGATGCAAGCATGAGCAATGCTATTACAGAAATTAGCTGTGACGTTTTGGGCGACAGCGTAATTATGAAAACTGAAATTACTGGTGACGTCAATTTGGAAATGAAACAAGCTGCTGTTGCTGCTGTTGATTTCAAAAGAGTATTCCGCAAAAATTTGGAAATTTTGTAAACAAAAATTAAAAAGTCCGTCAGTTGACGGACTTTTTTTATGCATTAAATTTGTTTCAACTCGCTGTGTTCGTTTGGTGTTGCGATAAGTGTGTAGTAGGTGTTGTAAATAACAAAACCAGTGGGTGCTTTGTTTGGCTTTTTGACGTGCATTTTGGGGGTGTAGTCAACTGCCACCTTGCCACCTTGTCTTGATTGAGAAAACCATGCGACAATTTCCGCAACAGTTACTAGTACGTTGTCGGGTATTTCTCCTTCCTGTTTGACGATTATTGCGTGCGATGAGTGTATGTCGTGGGTGTGCAACCACATATCGTCCGGCTTTGCCAACTTAAAGGTTACGTGATGGTTTTGCAGGTTGTTTTTGCCAACGTATACTGTGTAGCCATCAATAAGGTATTGAAGTGGTTTGGTGGGTGGTAGTGCCTGTTTTTTGCTAGATTTTTTCTCTTTTAGCAGACCTTGTTCAACTAACTCTTGTTGGATTTCGGCAAGATCGGCTGTTTCATTACAGAAAACCAATGCTTGCTTTACAGATTGAAGATAATCTAACAGTTTTAAGTTTTCTTCAACAAGCTTTGTGTTGTGTTCTACAGTACTTTTTTGCTTGCGGTACTTTTTAAAATATTTTTGAGCGTTTTGCTGTGGTGAAAGCGTGGTGTCTAATGGAATTTCAACAGTAGGGCAAGCTTCGTCATAGTAGTTGATGGCGGTAAGCGTAGAAGTATTAGGTTTTACGCTGTAAATGTTTGCCAAAATCAAATCGCCGTACAATTTGTTTTGTTGGCTTTCTTGTGCTTCAAGTAGGCTTTGACGTTGGATGGCAATTTTCTTTTCGGTACGAGAAATAGCATTTTTTACTACCGTAGAAATTGACTTTGCTTTGTCTCTAAACCTTTGCACTCGGTCTTGTTGGTGATAGAAGTAGTCGTGTGCTTGGTTTAGCGTTTCAAAATACAATTTTTCGCCCTTTTTGCTGGCAAAGTCAAATGGGTTTACATCAACTGGTGAGCCGTTTTGCAACACAACGTTTGGACGTTTGTTGAATAGTTTTGTTTGGTATTGTCTTGCGTTATCGACAACACGTTGAGCGTTTAGTTGACTGTGGTTGTTTTCGTCGATTCCGAACAAAAGTTCGTTAATGGTATCAATGGATACACCTAAAAGGTTGTCTTTAAACAACGTACGCAGTGGTGTTACGCTGTTGATAATCAAACCTTCCAATTTGTCAAAGTCAAATGGCAAAATTTTGTTTTGTTGGGTAAAAAATACGTACTTGCTACCCGTCATCACGATGCGCTGTGTACTTAAATCTTGTGGCAGGTGTTTTATGCTGTCAATTACTGTATAGTCTTCCTTGCACAAAATCAAGTTGGACGTTTTGCCAGTTAGTTCAAAAATTAGGTGTAGTTGATTAGTGTAACCAAGTTCGTTTTTGCTTTTTAGACTAAAGTCTAATACGCGTTCGTATGGCATTTGTTGGATGTTTGTAATGGTTGCGTTTGTTAGGTGTTTGCGTAAAAGCATGCAAAAAGACGGAGCAACTTGTGGTGCTTCGGTGTGCTTATCCGTCAAGTGAATTCGGTTTACGGATGCGTTTGTGGAAATTACAAGCTTGTAGTTGCCTTTGTTAAAAATGTGCAGAACAATCTCGTCTTTTTCCGGTTGATAGATTTTAGTAATTTTGCCATCTACAAGTTTTTCGTGCAACTCTTGTTGCAAAACTGATAGCGAAAGTGCGTCAAATGCCATAAAATAACTCCTAACTACAATATATTACTATATTTGTCACATTTATTCAAGCGTAAAATCGTAAAAGTATTTGATTATTTTGCAAATATGTGTTACAATATATTTTCAAATAAGAAACACAAATTTCTTGGAGGATATCATGAAATATACAGTAGAAAAGAAAGAAGGCAAACTCTTTATTAACTTTACAGTTAAAAATGAAGAATGGGAAACATTTTTGCAAAAAGCTTACGAGCAAAATAAAGGCAAGTACAATGTTCCTGGATTCCGTAAAGGACACGTTCCACGTAGAGTGTTGGAAAACACATACGGCAAGGGACTTTTCTTTGAAGATGCACTTTATGCAAGCGCAACGGAATATTACGGACAATATTTGGATAAAAATAAAAACGTAGTTCCTGTAGCTCGTCCTGCTCTTGACGAAAGCTCTGTTAAGGTTGACGATAAGGGTGTAAAATATTCCGTAGTAGTTGTTGTTAAACCTGACGTTGAATTGGGTCAATACAAAGGTTTGACAATTGCTAAAACAAAAGTTCCTGCAATCAAAGCAGCAGAAGTTGATGCAGAAATCAAACGTGTTCAAGAACGTAATGCTCGCTTTATCGAAATTACAGACAGAGCAGTTGCGGAAGGCGACGAAATCAACCTTGACTACAGCGGTAGCGTAGCAGGTGTTAAGTTTGAAGGCGGCACAGCACAAGGTCAAACATTGGTAATTGGTAGTCACACATTTATCCCAGGTTTTGAAGAACAACTTGTTGGTATGAACATTGGTGAAGAAAAGGACATCACCGTTACTTTTCCAACAGAATATCACTCTGAAGAACTTGCTGGTAAAGAAGCGGTATTTGCTGTAAAAGTAAATGCAATCAAAGTTAAGGAATTGCCAAAGGTTGACGACGAATTTGCTAAGGACGTAAGCGAATTCGCAACTCTAAAGGAATACAAGGCTGACATCAAAAAGAACATCAAGGCTGACAAAGAAAAGGCTGCTCAACACCAAGATGAAAGCAACCTTGTAGAAGCTGTTGTAACAAATGCCAAGGTGGAAATCCCTAACGAAATGATCGAAGAACAAATTGATGATTACGTAGAAGAATTCAAGTATCAACTTATGTACCAAGGCATTTCTCTTGACGATTACTTCAAGTACACAAACTCTTCTTTGGAAGATCTTCGTGCTAGCCACAAAGACCGTGCTCAAAAGGCAGTTTTGACACGTTTGGTATTTGAACAAATTGTTAAAGCGGAAAAAATCAAGGCTGACAAAAAGTCTGTAAACGCTAAAATTAAGGAATATGCTGCTCAACTTAACAAAGACGTTAAGGAAGTGGAAGCAACATTGTCTGCTGATCACAAGGCATATTTTGAAAACCAAGTTGTTACAGAAAAACTTTTGACTTTCTTGAAGAGCGAAAATACTATTGCCTAATTTAAGGAGAAACAAATGGCATTGATACCTATGGTGGTTGATCGCACCGATAAAGGCGAAAGAAGTTACGATATTTACTCTAGATTGCTAGAAGATCGCATCATCTTTTTGTCGGGCGAAATTACTGACGACGTGGCAAACACTGTTGTCGCACAACTAATCTATTTAGAATCCAAAGATCCAACCAAAGATATTTGTTTGTATATCAACAGCCCAGGCGGTAGTGTTACTGCTGGTATGGCGATTTATGACACAATGAATTACGTAAGATGTGACGTATCAACAATTTGCGTAGGTCTTGCTGCAAGCATGGGCGCATTTTTGTTGTCAAGCGGCACAAAAGGTAAAAGATATTCGCTAGCTAACAGCGAAATTATGATTCATCAGGTTTTGGGTGGAGCAAAAGGTCAAGCAACCGATGTGGAAATTCATACACGTCAATTGCTTCGCACCAAGGAAAAGCTAAACAGATTGCTTGCACAAAACGTAGGCAAAGACTACGAAACTGTAAAGGCTGATACGGAAAGAGACAATTTCTTGACTGCAGAAGAAGCTAAAGAATACGGTATCGTAGACGAAGTTTACTACACCCACAAGTAAAAATTAGGAAGGTAGAAATGCAACGTTGTTCTTTTTGTGGCGTTACGGAAGATGAAGCAAAGGAATTGCTTACAAGTGCTGATGGTGCTTGTATTTGCGATGACTGTGTACGCGCTTGCAACGAAATATTAGAGCTTAAAAGGGCAGAAAAGCAAAAAAGCAGTCAAAAAGATTGCTTCACATTGCTTACACCAAGTCAAATTAAGCAAAAGCTTGACGATTACGTAATTGGTCAAGACGATGCAAAGCGCACTTTGTCCGTAGCTGTTTACAATCATTACAAAAGGGTAAATGCAAAGCAAAAAGCTGGTTGCTCTGACGACGTAGAGTTGGAAAAAAGCAACATTTTGATGCTTGGCCCTACAGGTAGTGGCAAAACGCTGTTGGCAAAAACGTTGGCTAGAGTGCTAAACGTACCATTTGCAGTAGCAGATGCTACAACCCTTACAGAAGCCGGATATGTTGGTGAAGACGTAGAAAATATTCTTCTCAAACTAATTCAGGCTGCTAATTACGATATTGAGCGTGCTCAAATGGGCATTATTTATATCGACGAAATTGACAAAATAGCAAAAAAATCGGAAAACGTATCCATTACTCGAGACGTTTCGGGCGAAGGTGTGCAACAGGCATTACTAAAAATCCTTGAAGGTGTTGTTGCTAACGTG
>JAZQUN010000017.1:0-11917 GCA_045631385.1 Clostridia bacterium | reverse complement strand
CCAAGCAACGATGTTGCCGTATTTATCTGCTACAGCAAAAGACGTTGTGTCTGTACCTTCTTCTACGAAAGCATCAATTCCTGCGCCAGAAACTTGTACGTTGTTGTGCTTGGATGGATCACCGTAGTAAACGCCAGATGTAGAAGATTTGTAAGCTGTGCCTGGAACGTACTTTTGGAAACGTTCTGCAGCGTAAGCCTTGCTTGTTAGACCAACTGTGTAGTCTACAGCGTATGGTTCGCCTGTTACTGGGCTGATAGAGTAGTCAGCCATGTACTTGTCACGGTCACCTTCTGCAAGTCTTTCAACTGTTGCAAGCAAGTTGATGTATTCGGCACTGTTTTTACCAAGAGTTGTAGCATTGCCGTTGTAGTTTTCCAACATGTTGAACATTTCGATAAGCATTTTACCACCGGAAGATGGATGTTTAACTGTCAAAATGTCGTAATTTGTACCGTTTTGAGAATTGTATGTGCCCTTTAGTGGGTCAGATACGCGTGGGTAGTTTTGGTATGCGTAAAGCATATCATCCATTGTGATGTGACCACCGCAAGCTTGGATTTCGTTTACAATGTGTTGAGCAAGTTCGCCTGTGTAGAACGCTGCTGCACCATTTTGAGCGATGTATTCCAAAACGTTTGCAAGGTCTTCTTGGATTAGAGTAGAACCCTTTTTAAGTGGTTCGAAACCATCTGTGAAGATTTCTGCCAAGTCGTCATATGCCCATTCCAAGAAATACAAGTCACCACCTGCAAGGTTGGATGCGCAACGGCTGTCAAGAACAAAACCGTAACGAGCTAGGTTGATAGCTGGTTGCATTACGTCTTGCAAGCTCATTGTACCAAGGTCGGACAAAATACGTGCACAACCTGCTACTTCTGTAGGAACAGCTACACCACGAGCAGCTACCTTACGGCCGTCTGCGGAAGATGGACGAGATACTGTCATACCTGCTTTTGCGTTTGCGCCAGCAAATTCACGGAAGTTGTAGAATACGGATTGTTGTGTGTTTTGGTTGTATGCAACCATCAAACCACCACCACCGATACCGGAAGAACCAACTTCGGTTACGCCTAGTGCAAATGCGATTGCTACTGCTGCGTCAAATGCGTTACCGCCAGCTTCCAAAATTTCTAGACCAACTTTGGATGCCCATGGGCTACCAGATGTAACAGCACCGTTAGAACCGGAAGCGTTTCTTACAGTTGTATCTGTAAAGGAAGTATCTGTATATGTACTTGTTTTACCAATGTCTGCATTTACAGAAAGAGATGGGTTGCTGTCGTCTACGATTACGCCACTGCCTTGAGCTGCAGAGTAATCTGGATCAGTTACGTTACAGCTTACGCATTTACCGTTTTCGTAGAAGTGTTGACAAGGTGGTACTGTGTAACCTTCTTCTGTGATGTTACATAGAGTACACTTGCCATTAGAGTAAGTGTGATTGCAAGTTGGGGTGTAGCCAGCCTGTGTTGCATTACACTTTGTGCAGTTGCCGTTTTCATAAGTGTGAACACATGTGTATCCACAGCCGGCAAATGAGAAAACCAAGACAAACAACAAAGCCCATACAGAGATTTGTGCAAAAATGGATTTCTTCATAAGTTTCCTCCTTAAAAATTTTGATTTATTTTTAGAAAAATACTGTTTTTCAGTAATTTCTTTATTTTCGCTAGGAATGCGCAGGCATAAGGCGACCTGCGACTAGGAATTTTGTCGCCCTTGAGGCAGGCAAGCTGCCTCAAGAACGCAAAAGTTAAATATTAATCGGTGTTAGTTGATTAATCTTAGTAAGCCAAAGCTTTACCGTCACGACGTGGGTCAGCACCACCTGTAACGCTTACGAAGTTGCCGTTTGCGTCATATTGGAATGTGATACCTTGTACACCACCGAAGAATAGGTTGATCTTGTCGTATTCGTATACGTAGTAGTTGATGCCACTTAGTTGTGCTACAACTTCTGGAGTTAGCGCTTCACCGTAGATTAGTTTGTGTGTCTTGTATGTTGCGCCACCACTCATTGAATCGCTATCTGCTGTTTGTACACAGTAGCTGTGGATACGAGCAGCTTCGATAGCTTCTTGGATACCCATGTTGAAGTCAATCATGTTGACTACTACTTGAGTTACTGCGGATGGGATACGCATAGAACCTGGAGAACCAAGTGTTGCAAATGGTTTGCCATCTTTCAAGATGATTGTTGGCATGATGTGAGATACAGGTTGTTTGTATGGAGCTACGTAGTGAACACCATAGTTGTTGCCTTCTGGACCTGTCTTGCTCAAGCTGAAGCTTGTCAATTGGTCATTTAGGAAGAAACCTGTGCCTTCTGGCATTACATAAGAACCCCAGAAGTGGTTAATTGTTTGTGTGTAGCTTACAATGTTACCTTCTGCGTCAGCAACGGAGAAGCTTGTTGTACCATTGTCGTCGATATCGCCAGAGTCAACTGCAGCAACTGTTGTGTCGCCTTGGAATTCCCATGGAGCTTTGTCGCCAGAGCCACCACCGAAGTCGTAGCTGCTTGTTGCCTTGAATGTATCGTTAGGGTTGTAAAGTGTATCGAAACGTTGTGCTGCGTATGCCTTGTTGGACAAACCTTCGATTGGAACGTTTACGAATGGAGCACCTGTAGCTGGGTTGATGCTGTTATCTGCAATGAATTGACGTTTGTCAGCGAAGCTTAGTTGCAATGCTGTGCCAAGTACGTGCAAGTATTCTGCACTGTTGTGACCCATTTGTGCCAATGTGGTACCGTTCTTTGTTTGGTAGTGTTCTAGCATGTTTAGAGCTTCTGCCAAGATGATACCACCTGAAGATGGTGTGTTAGATGTGTAGATATCGTAACCTTTGTAGTTTGTGTAGATTGGAGAACCAATTTTTGGATAGTTTTCCATAGCGTAGATCAAGTCGTTGTAGGAGATGAAACCACCACGAGCTTCACTTGCTTCTACGATTGCTTGTGCAACCCAACCAGTATAGAAACCAGCAGGACCGTATTCAGCAATTTCTTTCAAAACTTTTGCATAGTCTGTTTGTACGCAACGGTCACCAGCAGAAAGTGGTTCGAAACCAAATTCGTCACGAGCGTAGATCATGATAGCATCGTCAGCACCGTGAGATTCGAAAGAACCAAAGTCGATGTTGCTAGCAAATGTCTTGGATACTACGAAGCCATTTTCAGCAAGGTTGATAGCTGGAGCAAGGTTTTCTGCAAGAGTTAGGTTACCAAAGTTTTCGGTAATTGCAGCAAGACCAGCTACTTCTGTTGGAACACCAGCAGAGAAGATACCTGTTGTTGGGATGGAAGAAAGTCCCTTGGATTTGTAGTTAGCGATTGTACCTGTGCCTGGGATGAATTCACGGAAGTTGTAGAATACATATTCACCAGTTTTAGCGTTGTAAGCTGTCATAACGCCACCACCACCGATACCGGAAGCGTATGGTTCGGTTACACCAATTGCAAATGCGATAGCAACGGATGCGTCGAATGCGTTACCGCCTGCGCGCAATACATCGTAACCTGCCTTACTTGCGTAAGCGTTAGCAGATGCTACTGCAGCTGTTGTACCAGTTGCTGTACGGATTGTCAAGTCTGTGTAAACAGATTCGTCTGCCCATGGGTCTGTTTCGCCGCCTGTTTCGCCACCTGTTTCACCACCTGGGTTGTAATCAGGGTTAGCAACGCCACAGATAGAGCATACGGCATCACCGTCAGCATAGTCGTGAGAACATGCCTTTTCGCACTTTGTGCAAACGCCGTTTGCATTGTAGCTGTGTTCACATGGCTTTTGTCCGCATGCTGCGAAAGACAAAACCAATACGAACAACAATAGCCATACGACTGCTTGCGTTAAAAATGATTTTTTCATAAATTTCCTCCTTAAAGAAATTTTTGTTTTTTTATTTTTTGGAGAAATTGAAGTGAATCAATTCCTTAATTTTCGAAATTAGTACCGTTGCCACCAATATATCAGCGCTTCCACCTATGCTTAAATTAAGCTGGACACACTTTTGGTTTACAAGCTTGACTTGGTTGGTATCACTTGCATCTACGCTTGCTATCATCTGCTTGTTGACAAGGTAGTCATCAAAAGATTTGCTGCGCTTAAGCAAAACTGTGTCATCAGTGTTGCCAACTATATATATTAGCGTTTGCAACAAATTACCGGAGTATTCCAACACTTCTACTGCACGTTGCACACAGGCAAAACCATTGTGAGCGTGCCCCCTTGCGCCCGTCATTCCGTAAAGCTTAAATGCCGTTACGCCATAGGACATAGGTGCGTTATCGAACTCCTTGAGTATGTTTTTGCAGGACTGCTTTACGTTGGTGTAAACATCCTGCAGGTCGCCACAGCTTGACATTACTTTGCCAAGTGAAGCAACTAGTAGACCAGCTACAAATATCAAACCCTTGTAAGCATTTACGCCCCTTGTGGCGATGTTCATAGCCGTTTCCGCCATTAGCCCGATTGGTCTTATGGCTTGGAGCAAACATTGATTTGATGGCAAATCAAAGCCTTTCCAAAACATTTGCACCAAATACGGTGTGATGGCATTTTGTGCGTCAACCATGAGATTGTAATCCATATCAGGATGCGAACCTTGACTTGTTGGCGTTACTAGCCCAAACTTGTCTTCGAGATTGAGCTCTGCTAGCATGCTTTGCTTAAGCACGGCTTCTAGCTGCTGCGAAAAGTAGTTTCGCACTGAAGTGGTTAGCGCTTCTAATATTTGCTGCTGTGTATGTGCATATGTGCGTCCACACACAAAAGCAGGATTTTCGCAAACAAAACATTTGCGAAGTTTGCCACGGGAAAGGCTGCTGTTTGAACCAGCTTGTCTTACGTCAATATCCACAAAACGACCTAATGGGTGGGTATCTTCCAGCAAAACTGTCTGTTTTTTGACGATTTGCGCGTCGCCATCAAAAGTGATGATTACGCAACGGCCGTCGGAGTTTTCGTCTAGCTGAACTCGTCCCGAAACAAAGCGTAATACAAGCTTTGTAAACATGCCGATTAGCAAGCTGGACTCACCAATTAGTTTGTTTTCACCCGGAACGTTTGCCTTGATAGTGACTACGTTGTGGCTTTGGCAAAGGTTATCAATTAGCGCTTTGCGTTGTTCACGCGCGTCTAATATTTGTTGAGCCTTTGTCATTTTCTGAATCTATCCATCAACATAAAAATTGCATGGTTTGTACGTGGGATAAACTCCATTGCTTCGGCAAATTTGCCTTCATCTAGCATTTTTCGTACTGCACGGGCAGAAATTACTTGACCGTTTTCTTCAAAACGAGTAACAATTTCTAGCTTGTCGCCCAAAACCTTTTGCAACGTTTGGTTGTATACGCTCATATAATCCACGACTTCGGTGCCAACGTAGCGTTTTACAATGCTTAGTTGTGGCATAAAGTACTTTTGGAATATCATTGCGTCATAGGTTGCGTATTCTTGGGTAGATTCGTCTACGCTTTTTAGAAAGTAACTTGGGAAAGTTGCTTTACTCACTACGTATCTAGTAGAAGGAAGAACCATTACGTTGCGACATGGCTTTGTTGCCAAATACGCCATTGAGAAGCGTTCCTTGAAGGAAAACTCCGATCCTTCTTCTTCCAACACGAATACCAAGACGAACTCGTGTCTTTTAGATGCGTACTCTACAAGTTGAAGGTGGCCGTTTGTAAATGGGTTGCCGTTTACTACGATGCTGGCAATATCAAATGGACCTTTGGAAAAATCGATGCCAAAGCCGTACTTGATTTGTGTTTGCATCTTTTTGATTTCGGTTGCAATGTCGCCATCACCGCCTTCTAGAACGGAAACCTTTTCGGTATCTAGCAAGGATTTGAAGCCTAGGCTTTCAAAAATTACGCGATACTCGGCCTTTGTGAACACTTGATAGTAATAGATGCCTTGCATGTGCAAGCGTTTGATCATCTCGCTTACTAGTGTTGCAGCATAGTTTTCACTACGGTAAGCAGGGTCGGCTGCAAGACACTTGATAATGTACTTGCTTGCCGATACGGTTGCTACGACTTTGTCGTCATCTTCCAAATAAATTGTTTGATCGATGTTTTGCTCGTAGTTTAGATTGTACTTTGCCAAAAAATCAACAACTTTTTGTTTTTCGCTTGGCAAAATTACTTCCTTGATTACCAATGCACCCCTACCCCCATTAGTTACTTTTTACTTCAATTTGTAAATTGTATCAATTACTGTGCCATCACGATATACAACTACACCTACAGGTGTGTCGGATAGTTTAAGTGTATCTGGCTTACCAGTAATTTCGTGTGCCATTTCTAGCAATTTTTCAATTGGATAGATTGGCAATTTGCTGTTTTTAACCTTTTCCAAAAGGTCTGTACGCAACGGATTGATAGCAATACCACGTTCCGTTACGATTACGTCTACGTCTTCACCTGGAGTTGTGATTGTTGTGCACTTTTCCTTGATGATAGGCAAACGAGATTTTACAAGGTTAGTTGTAATAACTGTTACCTTTGCACCGTGAGCTGTGTCACTGTGACCACCACTACCACCCATGATCTTGCCATGAGAGTCAGTTGTTACGTTTACGTTGAATCCAAGGTCGATTTCTGTTGCGCCCAAGATTACGAAATCTAGGTCGTCAACAACGTTTTTGTCGTATGGGTTAGCATAACGGCTACCACTCATTGCGTGGTGTGTTGCGTTGCGACTGATGGACTCTACTGCTTTTAGGTCAAAGCATTGTACGTCGTAAAGCTCTTCAAACAAGCCTTCTTCCAACATATCTGTGAAGTATCCTGTGATACCGCCGGAAGCAAAGCTACCTTTGATGCCCTTTTCCAACATACGTTGTCTTACGTAGAAAGCTACTGCAAGGCTTGTACCACCTGCACCAGTTTGCATGGATAGACCTTCTTCGATCATACCCAACTCTTCCAACAATTTTGTTGTGTTGCGAGCAATTTTTAGACCAACTGGGTCTTTAGTAACCTTTGTTGTACCAGAAACGATACCTGCTGGGTCACCAATTGCATCTACTTTTAGTACGTAATCTACGTATTTGCCGTCAAGTTGTGCGTTTTCGATGCTGTCAACCATGTTGTCAGTAACGAATACAACTTTGTCAGCATACATAAGGTCACTTACACAGTAACCCAAGCTACCACATGCGCTACGGCCTTGAGCACCTGTACCGTTGCCCTTTGCGTCAACTGTTGGTACTGCCAAAATAGCTACGTCAATGTGCAATTCGCCACTTTCGATAACCATTGGACGACCACCGTGTGTGTGCATTACAAACATGCCTTGCATTTTGCCTTGGCTGATTGCTTCTGCAACTGGACCGTTTGCGTAGTCTGTGTAGATTTCTGTAACGTTGCCGTTTTCCATCAATTCTACCAAGATTTTGTTGGTTGGGAAGATGGAACTTGGAGCAAGTTTCATATTTTTTAGGTCACGACGCTTGATTTCTTCTGCTACCATGTTCAAAACGAAGTCACCGCTTCTCAAATGGTGGTGGAAAGACAATGTCATGCCATCTTTGATGCCAAGTTTGTCAAACATATCGGAAATGCTTTGCAAAAATTCAAAGCCTTCGGATGTTTGTTTTTCAGCGATTAGCTTTCTTGTGTTGTTTTTGAAGGCGCTACTTCCGTTAAACGCAGTATAGCCTTGTGGAACAAAACGTCCAAGACTGTTTTTCATATTGCGCCCCCTTAAATTAGATTAAATTTGCGTGCCTTTGTGATGATTTTGTTTGCACGTTCGATAACTGGTTTGTCTACCATCTTGCCATCCAAGCTGAATACGCCAAGACCCTTTTCGTAAGCTTGACGAGCTGCAGCATCTACACGCAAAGCCCATTCGATAGATTTTTGTGTTGGGACAAATACTGTGTTGATTACTGGTACTTGGTTAGGGTGAATTGCTGCTTTAGCATTCATACCCAAGTTGTTTACATATTTGCAATCTTCTGTTAGACCTTCGTTGTCGTTTGTATCCGTGAAAGGTGTATCGATTGCATCAATTTTGCAAGCAGCACACGCATATGCAATACGCATACGTGGGAACAAAATTTCGTTACCTTGTTTTGTACGAGATACTTCTAGGTCGCTTGTCAAGTCTTCTGCACCAAGCAAGATGCCGTTTACACGTGGAGACTTTGCAATGCCTTCGATTTCCATAACGGAAATAGCAAGTTCGATGATAGGAATTACGTTGATTTTCTTTGTCATTCCTGTCTTTGTTTCGATACTTGTCAAGATTTCGTCAAGTTCCTTTAGGTAAGCAACTGTTGCCTTTGGCAACATGATAGTATCAATCTTGTCGCTAACGATAGCTTCAAGATCGTTTTGGTAGAACTCGGTGTCCATACCGTTGATACGAACAACGATTTCCATTGGTGGTTGCTTTGTCATAGACTTTAGGTATTGAGCAACCAAGCAACGAGCAGCGTCCTTTTCGGTGATGCTTACAGCATCTTCCAAGTCGTAAATTACTGCATCGCTTTCAAAAACGTCGGAGTTTTGCAACATAGCAGGGTTGTTACCAGGCATAAACAATAAGCTTCTTCTCATAATCAACCCTCCATGCGCTCTAGTGCGACCAATAGGCGCGCCTTGATTGTGTAATCAAGTGCGCCCTTGTCTTCGCAAATAACTTCCACGTTTTTAACGTTTTTTTCGTTGAGTGTATCGTAGATAACCTTTTCGATTTGTTCGTGGAAAAAGTCGTAAACGATACTTTTTACAGTAACACTCAAAGTGTCACATTCTTTGACTGTAATCAAAGCGTCGTTGGATTCCAACGATCCTGCAATTCCTCTTTTCATTGGAAGTTCCTTTTTAGTTAGATTTTTTTATTATTTGCTTCTTTTGTTTGCAAAAGCAACTACACGGTTCATTTCGTTTTTAACGATCATGTAACCTTCGTCAACACCCATACCAGGTTTAGCAAGACATTGGATAGCGCGGCAAGCGATAGCAATGTTTGTTGTTGTTTGAGCAGAGATGTTTGTTTCGTTACATGTACCACCACAGTAGCTACCAACACCCTTAGAGTTGCAGTACAAGATAGCTTCTGCTACGTTGTTTACGCCACCAAGGTCAGGTGTTTTGATTTGCAATACGTGACCAGCACCGTTGTCAGCAAAGTACTTGATATCTTCAAGTGTGTTGCACCATTCGTCAGCAACGATTTCTAGCTTGGAGCCAGCTTCGTTTAGCTTAGATGTCAATGCCTTTTCAAGTTGCATTGTGCCTTCTCTGTCACCTGTATCTACTGGACCTTCGATACGGATACGGAATGGAGCTGCAGCCTTTTCGCATTCCAACAAGTATGCAAACATCTTATCAACGTCGCAGTTGAATGCGATACCGATTGTGCCGTATACGTCGATGTGGAATACTGGAGCGTAATCAGCATTTGCACGGTGCTTCATGATACGATCTCTCAACCAAGCGATGTATTGAAGAAGGATTTCACCGTTTTCACCAAGTTTTGTACCAACGTGGTTGATCAAAGCGTGTGGCAATACGTCTGCTTCTTTGATGATCATCTTGTCAGCAGCGTCATATCTGTCGTCACCAGATTGTGTGAATACTGGGATTGGTTCGTAAACGTCGCCTTCTACGTTGTATTCCTTACGGATTACTTCTGCCATTGTTACACGGTTGCTTGTAGCTGTTGCGTTTAGCAAAGCTTGTGTGATACCGTAACGGATAGCTGTGTGCAATCTCTTGCCGTTAACTTCCATTCTGTCGTACTTTTCAGCAAGTGGACGGAACAAAGCTACGTCTTCGCCGATAAGTTGTGGAACGATTTCCTTTTCGATGAAAGGAATGAAGTCAGATGCAAGGAACAATGGGTCACGACCACCAGCACCAGAGTATTGAACAGCTGCGCAGTCACCGTAACCAACTGTACCGTCTTCCAATACAAGTTGGATGGAGATAGCTTCACCTGCTTGACGGATAGATTGGAAACCTTCTGTTACTGGTTCGCCAACGTACATAAAACCGTCATGGCCAGCGCCTTGCTTAATTGCTTTTTGATCGTCGAAGTAGAAACCTGTGTAGGATTTTGTCAAGATAACGTCAACAATTTTCATTTTAAATTTACCTCTATTTTTTTAAAAAATTATAGTTGCGAAACTATGTTTTAACTTTTTGGTGTGACTAATAAATTAGTCTTCGTATACTGGGCGACCGATTAGGTGACCGGAGCTTACTGCGCAAACGTCGTCAATTGTAAGTTGGAAAGATACTGGACGGCCTTCTTTAGCAGCACGTTCTTCGATCTTTTGCTTGTGGAAAGCTTTGATTTCTTCGCTGAAAGCAAGATTTCCGAATTCCAAAATACGGATGTAACCTTCGTTGTCACGAGCTGGCAACAATCTACCTGCATTGTACTTGCTTGGAGCAAATGGTAGGTCGATCAAACCAAGTTCGAATGCCTTTACAGAACCTTGAGCGATATCGCCTTCGCCTACTTCCAAAACAGCGTTCATCAAGCAGTTAACTTCTGCTTCGATTTGAGCCATTTCACGAAGAAGTACTGGGTCATCAGCTGGGAACTTTTGGTCAGCTAGCAAACGTGTAACAAGCTTGGATGCTTTGATACCGTCAGCGTTAGCTTCCTTAGTTGGGATACCAACAGATTCGTGAGGAGTCTTGTTGATCATCTTTGTAGCGCCGGACAATGCACAAACTGTAGAGCTCATTGCGTTTAGGCCCATTGCTTCAGCTTCGTCTTGTGGGAAACCACCCATCCATTGGTGGAATACTGTTGTAACGATTACGTCGTTGTAACCGTACTTCTTCAAGTATTCGTCTGTTTGCTTTTGAAGTGTGCGGATAGCTGCGATATCTTGGATGAAGTTACCACCCATACCGTAACCTACTGTGATGTTTTTAACACCTTGTTCTGCAGCAAGCAAAGCTTCGATGATACCAACTGTGTTGGAGATGCTTGGTGGAACTAGTGTACCTGTCAAAGGACCAAATGGTTCACGGTTTAGTGTGATGCCACGTTCTTCATAGTAGCCTACCAAACGGTCACAGTATTGCCAGTATTTGATTGTGTCTTCCAAAGAAACGCTCTTTGCGTATGGAAGGTTGTAGGAGATACCACCACCTTCGTTGGATGTCCAACCAGCAGCGTGGATAACTTCTGCAAGAAGTCTTGCGTCTGGTGTACCGTGACGAGCTTGTAGTGGAACGTTTACTGCGTTGTAAACTTGCTTACATCCGTCAACACCGTGGTTAACAGCTGGGAAGCCGTTAAGCAAGGAACGACCGATTTTAGCGCTTTCTTCGATAGCTTTTTCGCCTTCTGCATAGCGGTTTTGACGTGTGTAGCTGTCGATTGTGGATGGTAGGAAGTCAGCACCAGCGTTTTGAAGGAATTGCAAAAGTTCGATGTGTTTGTCGATTACTGCAACACCAGCACGAGGTTGAACCAATGTACGAGTTCCTCTTTCCTTAGCCTTTGCAAGTTTGATAGCGAAGTTCTTTTCTGCTGGAACTGTCTTCAAGAATGCAACTGCTTCATCCAAGTTAAGTTGAGCGTCGCTACCTGTTTTCCATGTAGCAAGCACTTCTTGTCTTTCTTCAAGAAATTGTTGTTCTGTTAGTTTTTTGTTCTTAACCATTTTTATCACCTTTTGATATTAAAAAATTTTTTGTTAGTTGTGTAAGTCAAACAAATTTTAGCAACAGCCGCATTTGTTTGCGATTGGTGGAGTAAACGTTGTTTGTGGAGCTTGAACTGGCTCGTTGTTACCACCACCGATTGGTTTAAGATGCTTTTTCATAATTTTTAGTGCAAGCACAGGATCTATTTCACTTAATAGTCCCATAGCCGCAAGGATGTAATCTGCATCAAGTAGGTACTTTGGATTCATTGGGCGAAGTTCCAAT
>JAZQUN010000016.1:0-9449 GCA_045631385.1 Clostridia bacterium | reverse complement strand
GGCTATGGTTACATCGCCTGATGATATACTTAATAACTACGGAAAAGTATTTGTAGAAAAAAAGTCAGCTATTCAACTTGACATAAACGAACAATTAATAGTAAACTTATTGGAATCGAAAAAATTGCATTTCAACGATATTGTAATGGCTTCGCAGATAAATCCTGCCGAGCTTAATGTGTTGCTTGCCAACTTGCAACTATGTGGTATCGTTGAAAAATTGGCTGGTAACTTTTACCAGTTGTGGAGGAAGTAATGAAGTTAGTTATAGTCGAATCTCCTGCAAAAGCTAAAACTATTGCGAAGTATCTTGGGGCAGATTATGTTGTAGACGCATCCAAAGGTCACATAAGAGATTTGCCGGAAAAGGAAATGGGTGTTGATATCGAAAAGAACTATCAACCCGTGTACCGTATCCGTACAAAAGAGCAAAAAGAAACAATCGCCCGCTTGAAGGAAAAGGTAGAAAAAGCCGAACAAGTATTTTTGGCAACCGACCCGGACCGTGAAGGAGAGGCAATTTCGTGGCACTTGCAACAAGCACTTGGACTTGATCCAAAGGCTAAAAACCGCATTATGTTTAACGAAATTTCTAAAAAAGCGGTAAACGAAGCAATTAAAACACCTGCGTACGTTGATATGCAACTTGTTGATGCTCAACAAGCAAGACGTGTTTTGGATAGACTGGTAGGTTACACTTTGTCACCAGTGTTGTGTCGTAAAATACAAGGTAAACTTTCTGCTGGTCGCGTTCAGTCCGCTGCATTGAGAATCTTGGTTGACCGCGAAAGAGAAATCAGAAACTTTGTCCCAGAAGAGTACTGGAGCATATCTGCAAACTTGCATAAGAGCAAGTGCCCGCCAGACTTTAAGGCAACTTTGTCCGAAAAGAATGGTAAAAAAGTAAAAATTGAAAACAAACAACAATGTGATGACGTTGTAAATGCTGTAACTGGTGCGGAGTGGGTTGTATCTAACGTTAAAAAATCCAAAACACAGTCTAAACCACAGCCACCATTTACGACAAGTACATTGCAACAAGATGCTATCAACAAGTTGGGTATGAGCAGTAGTGAAGTTATGAAAGTTGCTCAACAACTTTACGAAGGTTTCAATATCGAAGGTATCGGTCACGTTGCGTTGGTAACATACATTCGTACCGACTCTGTTCGTGTATCTGACCAAGCTATCTATGCTGCTCGAAACTTGATTGAAAGCAAATATGGTACGGAATATTTGCCAAAGTATCCAAACAACTTTGCAAATAAAAACCAAGCGCAAGATGCCCACGAAGCAATTAGACCTATCAATTTGGATCTTACTCCAGATATGCTTAAGGACAAATTGCAAAAAAATCAATACTTGTTGTACAAGTTGATTTACGACAAGTTTGTTGCTAGCCAGGCAACAAATGCTATCTACAACAATACAACGGTCAAAATTGATGCGGATATCTACACTTTTACTGCAACTGGTAAAGTAATGGAATTTGCAGGTTGGACTGTAATTTACAGCGAAAACAAAAAGGAAAAGAGTGAAGACGGCGAAAATGCTCGTATGCCAGCACTTGAAGTTGGCGACGTGTTGAAACTTGTCAAGCTTAACCACGAGCAAAAGTTTACAAAGCCACCACAAAGATACTCCGAAGCATCAATTATCAAAGTGCTTGAAGAACGTGGAATTGGTCGTCCAAGTACCTACTCGACAATTATGCAAACGCTAAACAAGCGTGACTACGTAACAAAAGAGAAAAAGTTTCTTGTTCCAACCGAACTTGGCGAGCTAGTAGTAGACTTTTTGTTGCAACACTTTAGTCAAATTGTAGACGTAGAGTTTACTGCTGAAATGGAAGGAAAATTGGACTCCATTGCTGAAAAAGGCGAAATTTGGCACAAGGTTGTGGATGACTTCTACAAGCCACTTAACAACCAAGTATCCGTTGCGCTAAAAGGCGAAAAAATGTACATGCCAGACCAACCAAGCGACGAAACTTGTGAGTTGTGCGGTGCACCTATGGTTTACAAGACTGGTAAATTTGGTAAGTATCTTGCTTGCACAAATTATCCTAGCTGTAAAAATCACCGCAGTTTGAAGGAAAAATCTGCTCCTAAAAAGACGGAAGAAGTATGTTCTATCTGTGGTGCTCCAATGCTAGAGCGTGAAGGTAAATTTGGTAAGTATCTTGCTTGCTCGAATTACCCAAATTGCAAAAATACAATTAGCCTAAATGCGCCTAAACAAGCCGCTCCTGAAGTTGTTGCTAAATGCCCAATTTGTGGTAAAGACGTTGTAAAACGCTTGACTAAGCGTGGAAAGGAATTTTTTGGCTGTACTGGTTACCCAACTTGCCAATTTGCTTCTTGGGATATCCCTACAGGTAAAAAATGCCCAAACTGCAATGAACATCTAGTATACAAACAAGATGCAAAAGGAAATAAAACAATTACATGCTCGTCAAAGACATGTAATTACGTAGAGATGTGTAATGATTAAAAAAGTAAATATTTACGGCGGTGGATTGGCAGGCTGTGAAGCGGCTTATCAACTGCTTAAGCGTGGCGTTGACGTTACTATGTACGAAATGAAACGTATCAAAAAATCGCCCGCTCATAAACTTGATACATTGTGCGAATTGGTATGCTCCAATTCACTTAAATCCGAAGACGTTGGCACTGCATCTGGGCTACTAAAAGCCGAGATGCAAATGCTAGACAGCTTGATACTTTCCGTTGCTAAAGATTGCAAAGTGCCTGCTGGTAACGCTTTGGCGGTTGATCGAGACTTGTTTAGTCAAAAAATTACTGAAAAGCTAAACAGCTTTAGCAATTTTACTTACATCGACAGTATTGCAACCGACTTTTTGCCTGCTGAAGACGAAATTAGTATTGTTGCAACAGGTCCATTGACTGATGATGCGATGATTCCGGCATTTCAAAAGTGCTTTGGCGATGACTTTTTATATTTCTTTGATGCTGTTGCGCCAATTGTAACTACAGATAGTATCAATTTTGATAGCGCATTTGTTGCAAGCAGATACAACAAGGGTGATGCTGACTACGTAAATTGTCCGATGAATAAGGAAGAGTTTTTGGCGTTTTGGCAAAATCTTGTTGACGCTGAAACAGTTGAAATCAAGGACTTCGAAAACAATGTCTTTGAAGGTTGTATGCCTATCGAAGTAATGGCAAAGCGTGGTGTGGACACAATTAGATTTGGCCCACTTAAGCCAGTTGGCTTGTACGACGACCGTAAACCAGGCGAAAAGTTTTACGCTGTGTTGCAGCTACGAAAAGAAAACGTCCAAGGAACGTTGTACAACCTTGTTGGTTTTCAAACTCATTTGAAGTTTGGTGAGCAAAAACGAGTGTTTTCTATGATTCCTGCATTAAAAGATGCAGAGTTTGTGCGTTACGGCGTTATGCACCGTAACACATACATAAATGCGCCAAAGTTTTTGAATTCTAGTTTTCAACTAAAAAGCAATCCAAACGTCTATTTCGCTGGACAAGTTACCGGTGTAGAAGGCTACATGGAGTCGGCTGCAAGTGGTCTTGTTGCTGCAGTTCAAGTTGCTAATAGACTTAATGGATTGCCCGAAATTGACTTTACTGGACAAACAATTTTGGGTGCGTTAAGCAAACACGTTTCTACCGAATTTGGTAATTACTCGCCAATGAACAGCAACTTTGGTATTTTGGAATCACTTGACAAAGTTGTAAAAGACAAATCTTTGAAGAAAAAGATGTACGCCGATAGATCCCTTGCGGTGATGTCGGAGATTGTTAAAAATATAAAATAGGAAGGTATGCTTATGGTACAGGCAGAATCCATCAAGGGCACAACCATTTGTGCTGTAAAAAGATACGGCAAGATTGTCGTTGCAGGAGACGGACAAGTGACTCAAGGTCAAAGCGTCGTTATGAAGGGCAATGCTGTAAAGGTTAGACGCATTTATGACGGCAAGGTTGTAATTGGCTTTGCAGGAACAGTAGCTGATGCGTTTACTCTTGCTGAAAAATTTGAAGAAAAGTTGCAAAAATACAGTGGTAATTTGTTGCGTAGTGCTGTAGAACTTGCACAAATGTGGCGCAGAGACAGAGCAATGAGTAAGCTAGAAGCAATGATGATTGTTGCTGACAGCAACGATATGTATTTATTATCTGGTATTGGCGACGTAATTGAACCAGAAGGCGGCGTGTGTGCTATCGGTAGCGGTGGCAACTATGCTTTGGCTGCTGCAAAGGCTTTGTACAACAATACAGAAATGACTGCTAGAGAAATTGCAGAAAAGTCATTGCTTATTGCAAGTGAAATTTGCGTATTTACTAACGGTAATATTACCGTTGAGGAGGCGTAACAATGACACCTAAACAAATTGTAGAAAATCTTGATAAATACATCGTTGGTCAGTATCAAGCAAAAAAGGCAGTGGCTATTGCGTTGCGTAACCGTTACCGCAGAAGCAAGCTTTCTACTGCTGATCGCGAAGAAATTACACCTAAAAACATTATTTTGAAAGGTCCAACAGGTGTAGGTAAGACGGAAATTGCTCGCAGACTTGCGCGCCTAGTAAAAGCCCCATTTTTGAAGGTTGAAGCAACTAAATATACTGAAGTCGGCTACGTTGGTCGCGACGTGGAATCTATGATTAGAGACCTTGTAGAAGTTTCTATTCGCCTGGTCAAAGACGAAAGATACAAGGAAGTAGAGCAAAAAGCAATGGATATTGCCGTAGGCAAAGTTGCTGATATTTTGTCCAAAGATGAAAACAACTTGCCACAAGGTATTTCTAAAGAAACTTTGAAGGACGAAATTAGGGCTCACAACCTTGACCAACTTGTTGTAGAAATATCCGTTGTGGATGCACCAAAGCCTATTGAAATTCCAAATGGCGGTGGAGCTGGTATCGAAATCGGCAATATCTTTGGGGATATGCTTCCTAAAAAGACAAAGAAACGTCGTGTAACTGTTGCAGAAGCTATCAAAATTTTCTCTGCCGAAGAAAGTGAAAAGCTTATCGACCACGACAGCGTACAAGGTGAAGCAATTCGTCGTGCGGAAAATGATGGTGTTATCTTTATTGATGAAATGGATAAAATTGCTGGTGGTGCTGCTCATCACGGCCCTGACGTTTCACGCGAAGGCGTTCAACGTGACATTTTGCCAATTGTAGAAGGTTGCACAATTACAACAAAATATGGCAACGTAAAGACTGACTATATTTTGTTTATTGCAAGTGGCGCTTTCCACGTATCAAAGGTAAGTGATTTGATTCCAGAGTTGCAAGGACGTTTTCCTGTTATGGTAGAACTTAACAGTTTAAATGCTGATGACTTTGTGAAAATATTGACCGAACCAGAAAACGCAATCACTCAACAATACACAAAATTGCTTGCAGTGGACAACATCAATTTGCAATTTACAGATGACGGCATTCGCGAAATTGCTGAAATTGCTTTTGAGCAAAACAACACCTTGGAAGACATCGGTGCACGTCGTCTACAAAGCATCTTGGAACACATTTTGGAAGACGTTTCGTTTGACGTAAGCGAAACTGGTGCAACCAAAGACGTTGTGGTTGACAAGCAATTTGTTGAAAAGTACTTTGCATCGTCTAATAACAGAAATTTGAAAAAATACGTTTTGTAACATAGGATAAAGGAGTAAAATAATGGCTGAATTACTTTGTGGATTGGAAAGAACGAATAAATGTGGCGAACTTTCCGCTAAAAATGTTGGTGAAAAAGTTACTATTATGGGTTGGGTGCACCGTCGTCGTGACCTTGGTGGTCTAATCTTTTTGCAACTTCGTGACGTTAGCGGTATTTCTCAAGTTGTGTTTGATACCGACTTTTGTTCGCAAGAGCTAATCGAAAAGGCTTCCACATTGAAACTAGAGTACGTTGTGGCAGTAGAAGGTACTGTTCGTATGCGTACGGGTAACAATATCAACCCAAATATGAAAACTGGCGAAATAGAAGTGGTTGCGCTTGATATGAAAATACTTTCCGAAGCGGAAACAACTCCGTTTTCTATCGGTGATGATAGCGCAAACGAGCAACTTCGTTTGAAATATCGTTATCTTGACCTTCGTCGTGAAAAAATTCAACAAAACCTAATTGTAAGAAGTAAGGTTTGTCAAGTAGTACGTAATTATCTAGCAGAAAATGGTTTCTTGGAAATTGAAACACCATTTTTGGGCAGATCTACTCCAGAAGGCGCAAGAGACTACCTTGTTCCTAGCCGTGTGCACGAAGGCGCATTTTACGCTTTGCCACAATCTCCACAACTATACAAGCAACTTTTGATGATTGGTGGTCTAGATAGATACTTCCAAATTGTAAAATGCTTCCGTGACGAAGACTTGCGTGCAAACCGTCAACCAGAGTTTACACAAATCGACATCGAAATGAGCTTCGTTGACCAAGAAGATCAACTAATGAGCATCATCGAAGGCTTGGTAAAAGAAATCTTTAAGCAAGTAAAAGGCATTGATTTGGAAAATACATTTATGCGTTTGCCATATGCTGATGCTATGGATCGCTTTGGTTCGGACAAGCCTGACCTTCGCTATGGTATGGAACTTATCGACGTTGCTTCTGCCGTTGCTGGTAGCGGATTTGTTGTATTTGAAAATGCTCTAAACGCTGGTGGTGCTGTAAAAGCAATCGTAGCAAAAGGTGCTTGTGATAGTTTTTCTCGTAAGGAACTAGATAAGCTTGTTGACTACGTTAAGACGTACAAGGCAAAAGGTCTTGCATGGTACGGTCTAGGCAAAGATGGTGTAAAGAGTAGCTTTGCAAAGGCTATGACACCAGACAGCTTGAAGAAGTTGGAAGAAACTGTTGGTTTGGAACAAGGCGACATCATGTTTGTTGTTGCGGATAATTCCTACGACACAGCAGTTGTTTCTTTGGGTGCATTGCGTTGTCACCTTGCTGAAAAACTTGGTCTAATCGAAGAAGGTAAATACGCTATCTTGTGGGTAGTAGACTTCCCATTGCTAGAGTGGAGCGAAGAAGATAACCGTTGGTGCGCTAAACACCACCCATTTACTAGTCCTAAAAACGAAGACTTGGAATTGCTTACAACTAATCCAGCAAAAGCGCGTGCAAAAGCGTACGATATCGTTATCAATGGTGACGAAATGGGCGGCGGTAGTATGCGTATTTACAACAGTCAAGTGCAACAACTTATGTTTGAAACACTAGGCTTTACACAAGAGCAAATCAAACAACGCTTTGGTTTCTTTGTGGATGCATTTAAGTACGGAACACCACCTCACGGCGGTTTGGCATTTGGTCTTGACCGTATGGTAATGACATTGACAGGTACAACAAATATCAAAGAAGTAATTGCGTTCCCTAAAATTCAAAATGCAAGTTGTTTGATGACTGAAGCACCTGCTCCAGTTGAACAAACTCAACTTGACGAACTAGCTATTGCAATTGCTACAAAGGACGAAAAATGAGAGAAATAGGACTTGTTACTTCGCTTAAGGGCGAATTTGCATCGGTACGAATTGGTCGTCACTCCGCGTGCGGCTCTTGCGGAAAATGTGGTATGACACAAAATCAAAAGCACGTGGATTTCTTTGTAAAAAACACTCTTGATGCAAAGCCTGGCGACAACGTTATGTTGGATATAAAGGAAGCCAACACTCTAAAGCTATCGTTGGTTGCATACTTAATTCCGCTAGCGCTAGGTTTGTTGTTTTTCTTCGTGGGTATTGCGTTGGAGTTTAAAGACTGGGCAAATTTGTTGATGTTTGTAGGCGGATGTGCTGTTGCGTATACTATTGTTGCGCTTATTGATAAACGTAAAAAACATCAATGGGTTCAGTCGCCTGACATGATAGAAATTGTAAAACTAAATAAAGGAGAGTAGTGCTATGAGTAAAATTACAACACTTACAACCGAAAACTTTGCAGAGTTTACTTCTGGTAAACTAGCTGTAGTCGATTTTTGGGCAACTTGGTGTGGTCCATGCAAGATGTTGGCTCCAGTTTTTGAAGAAGTTGCCAACAAGCTTGACTTTGCGACATTTGGCAAAGTTGACGTGGACAACTACCCAGACCTTGCTCGTCAATTTAATATTAGAAGTATTCCATGTATTTGCGTCTTTGAAGACGGTCAACTAATTGATAAAATTGTTGGTTTTAGACAAGAAGATGAACTTACGGAAGCAATTACTAAACTTCAATAACCAAAAAATGCGAAACTTTTAAAGTTTTGCATTTTTTTGTGTTAAAACCTTTGACATTTATCAATAATAGTAGTAAACTATTCCTAGCAAATTAGTAGGAATTAAATTATGAAAATTTCAGCCAAATCTAGATACGGAATTTACGCTATGGTTGAACTTGCTAAAAACAGCGATAGAACGCTGTCGGCAAGCGAACTTGCGCTAAAAACTGGTGTAACGGAAAAGTATTTGGAGCAAATACTTGCTATATTGAAAAAGAATGCTTTAGTAACGTCTACAAGGGGTGCAACAGGCGGTTACAGCCTTGCACAAAGCGCCGATGATATTACGGTGGGGCAAATTTTGCGTGCGTTAGAAGACAATTTGGAGCTTGTAGAGTGTATCCACAAAGGTTGTGCTACTAACGGCGGATGTAATTGTGTTTCTAGAAATTTGTGGACAAAACTTTACAGACATATCAACGAATATTTGGATAATGTAAGTTTGAAACAACTTACGGAGGATAATCTATGAAAATCTATCTTGACCATGGTGCTACAACGCCATGTGACAAACGTGTAGTGGACGAAATGATCCCTTACTTTACAAATGCTTTTGGCAATGCCGATAGTCAACACTTTTACGGTAGAGAAACTGCTGCGGGCGTGCGTGATGCGCGTGCACGCATATCTAAATTGATTAACTGTTTGCCAAGCGAATTGTATTTTACAGGTAGTGGAACTGAATCCGACAACTGGGCAGTTAAAGGCGTTGCCCTTTCTCGTAAAAGCAAGGGTAATCACATTGTAGTATCTGCTATTGAACACCACGCTATTTTAACAACTGCTAGCTGGCTAGAAAAGAATGGCTTTGAGGTTACTTACTTGCCTGTAGACAATACGGGTGTTGTAAACGTAGAAGTGCTAAAAAACAGCCTTACAGATAAGACAACTTTGGTATCTGTAATGTACGTAAACAATGAAATTGGTACAATTCAACCTATCAAGGAGATTGCTAAAATTTGTCACGAGCGCGGTGTGTTGTTCCACACTGACTGCGTACAAGCTATGCCATATCTACCTATTGACGTAAAGGAGCTTGACGTTGACTTGTTGAGCTTTTCCGGTCATAAGTTCTACGGACCAAAAGGTGTAGGGGCGTTGTATATTAAAAACGGCTTGCGTATTGATAAATTGGTACACGGTGGCGGTCAAGAGCGTTCTAACCGTGGTGGTACTACAAATACTCCAGCTGTTGTTGGTAT
>JAZQUN010000015.1:0-4071 GCA_045631385.1 Clostridia bacterium | reverse complement strand
TCCTGATACTATCACAAAAGAAAAGTTGGATTTGTTTGCACGTTGTGGTGTGAACAGAATTTCTGTCAACCCACAAACGTTTAATCAATCAACTTTGGATGCTATTGGCAGAAAGCATACGGTAGAGCAAATTTATCAAGTTTACAACCTTGCGCGTGAGTATAACTTTTTGATCAACATGGATTTGATAGCAGGTTTACCTGGTGAAGATTTTCAAATGTTTTGCAATAGTGTAAATCAAGCAATAGCGCTTGATCCAGATAACTTAACTGTGCATACGCTTGCAATCAAAAACGGCAGCATGTTGAAGCATCAAGTAGTGGACTGTTCTAATCAAGTTAAGCAAATGGTTGCTTATGCTCATCAAAAAGCAAAGACTAACGGGTACTTGCCTTATTACATGTATCGTCAAAAGTATATGTCAGAAAATTTGGAAAACGTTGGTTTTTGCAAAAAAGGGACTGTGTGCGTATATAACGTCAACAACATGGAAGAAATTGCATCAATTGTTGCTTGCGGCGCAAATGCAATATCTAAAAGAGTGTTTGATGCAGAAAACCGCATTGAGCGTGCGGCAAATCCTAAAGATGTAATCACTTACGTTACTAGAATTGATGATTTTATTGCAAAGAAAAAACAGTTGTTTAGTTAATAAAAGCAAAACTGCTTGTTTTTGTAAAAAAACTAAAAAATATTAAAAATTTTTAAATAAATTAGTAGTAAAATCGTTGACATATTTCTTTTACTATTATATAATAAGTAGGCTATTGAAGTGCGGGTGTAGTTCAATGGTAGAATCCCAGCCTTCCAAGCTGGTCGCGTGGGTCCGATTCCCATCACCCGCTCCATTAAACACATGCCTGTGCCTGTAGCTCAGCAGGATAGAGCATCGGCCTTCTAAGCCGGTTGTCAGGGGTTCGAATCCCTTCAGGCACGCCATTTCTGTGGTGGGCTTAGCTCAGCTGGTTAGAGTGCCAGATTGTGACTCTGGAGGTCGTGGGTTCGATTCCCATAGCTCACCCCATTATTTATAGGGGTATCGCCAAGCGGTAAGGCATCAGACTTTGACTCTGACATTCGTAGGATCAAATCCTGCTACCCCTGCCAACATGACCCATTAGCTCAGTCGGTAGAGCACGTGACTTTTAATCACGGTGTCCCGCGTTCGAGTCGCGGATGGGTCACCAAAAAAGATAAAGCGACTCGGTACAGGTAGTTATATATGCACCTTTAGCTCAGTTGGTAGAGCAATTGACTCTTAATCAATGGGTCCAGGGTTCGAGTCCCTGAAGGTGTACCATCACAAAATATGCGGACATGGCGGAATTGGCAGACGCGCTAGACTTAGGATCTAGTGTCAACGACGTGGGGGTTCAAGTCCCTTTGTCCGCACCAACTTAAAACTTTCGCGGGAGTGGCTCAGTGGTAGAGCGTTGCCTTGCCAAGGCAAATGTCGCGGGTTCGAATCCCGTTTCCCGCTCCAGTTAAAAAGGTTGATACAAACGTATCAACCTTTTTTGTTGCTAAAATATTGTAAAATTTGTGTTTTTGTGGTACAATTTTGTGGATATGAAATTTTCGACGATACTAATTGATTTGGACAGAACGTTGTTTGACTTTGACAAGACGGAAGAAATTGCTTTGGGGCAAACTTTCGCTAATTTTGGCTTGCCATTTGATAGCAACGTGTTGCAAATCTACCGTAACAACAACGAAAAATACTGGAAATTGTACGAACAGGGCAAAATTCCTACCGAGCAAATTGATTTGTGCCGCTTTGTTGATACCTTTGAAGAAATGGGTGTGACTGCAGATGTTGCTGCTGTTGCCGAATACTATCAACGTAGGCTGGACTTTGGCTTTGAGTTGTGTGCAAATGCAAGGGAACTCCTTGACGCCTTGTGGGGCAAATTTGCGCTTTATATAGTGACAAACGGTGCAATTGCTACACAAAAGAGCAGACTTGCTGGTGCAAAAGTTGGTCACTACTTTGAAAAGTTGTTTATATCCGACGAAATTGGTTACTCTAAACCGCAAAAAGAGTTTTTTGATTATGCTTTGACTAATATTGACGAAAAGGATTTGAGCAAAATCTTGATAGTAGGGGATTCGCTCCACACCGATATTTTGGGTGGAAAAAATGCTGGAATCGTTACGTGTTTATATAATCCACACGGCCGTCCTGCTGATAGTAATTGTGACTATCAAATTGATGACTTGATTAAATTGCTTGATATTGTATACTAAAACTAAAGGCACGCCGTTAGCGTGCCTTTTATAGTGTTTCTAGACCAAGTTCGTCTAGCATTTCATTTACTTGTGTTAGATCGTATATCCCGTTTTCGATACAGTAGCGTATGGTAAGATCAAACTTGCTTGCGCTTGTAAGGATATACCCGGCCTTTTTGACAAGCTTTTTGCATGTAGCGTTGTCCAAACGTAGTGCAAGGGCTAGTGCGCAAACAACCTTCTTTTTAGGTTTGTAGTTTTTGTTGCAGCGAAGCTTGGAAAAATACTTTCTGTCCAAATTGGCACGTTTGTATACGTCGGTGTCTTTGAGATTACGCTCGTCAATCAGACGTAGTAGCATTTCTACAAAAGTTTCGTTGCCTGTATGTTTTTCGCTGATAAATTGTTGTAATTCCATACCGCCTTTTCTCCTACAAGTATATTATAATACAGTTTAATTTATTTTGCAATATTAATTTGTATGTTGAGAAATTTGTCGCATTTTTTGCGACCAAATATGCTGTTATTTGTGGTAGAATAGTTGTGCAAGGGGAGGGGATAATATGAACATTAAATTACATGAAGCTATCAAATTTGCAACAATTAAGCATAACGGTCAAGTGCGTAAGGGTACTGCTATTCCTTATATTGTTCACCCCGTAGAAGTTATGCAAATTTTGCTGACTTACGGTGCAAGTGAAAACGTTGTTGTAGCAGGCGTTTTGCACGATACTTTAGAAGATACGGATACCACCATTGACGAAATTAAGCAAAAATTTGGGGAAAACGTGGCGCAGCTTGTAGCTAGCGAAAGCGAAGATAAAAGCAAAACTTGGGAAGAAAGAAAACAAGCTACAATTGACGCGTTGAAAAACGCTACTCTTGACGTAAAGTTGGTGTGTCTAGCAGATAAACTATCCAACTTGCGTAGCATATATAGTGACTATCAACTAGTAGGTGACAAACTTTGGGATAGATTTAATCGTAGTAAGAAGCAAATTGCTTGCTACTACATACAAATTGCAAAGGCAACAGCAGATATACAAGGCGTAAACAATATTTATAGCGAATACGTTAGCGCTTTGAATAGCTTGTGTAATATTGTGTTTGGTTTATCTTACGCAGAAGTGTTGCAAGAAATTGAAAGATTAAAAAAATGTTTTCAAAGGAACAAAGAGATAGGTTGTTAGAAATTACAGGAGAAGATGTGTGGTTGCCGTCCAAAATGAGCGAAGAAGAAAAAGCAGAAGCGTATTGGATGGATTTCGATGACTTGGATGAAATTGAGAGCAAATGTCGCAATAAATAGTAAAAAAGGATAGCAGAATTGCTATCCTTTTGTTTTATAGTTTAGTTAGTAGATTTCGTAGTGCTCTGCCGCGGTGGCTGACGGAGTTTTTTTCGTCGTCGGTAGCTAGCCCAAAGCTTTTGTTTAGATCGTCACAAAAGAAGATGCTATCGTATCCAAAGCCTGCTGTACCTGTTTCTTGGTGCAAAATGTGTCCATCTACACGGCCTATGCCAATAATTTCGTTGCCATCTGGGTAGTGCAAGACTACAACTGTTTCGAAGTGGGCTGTTCTGTCTTGTTTGTCTTGTAGGTTTGCTAGCAACTTTTCACGGTTGAGTTTGTCGTTGCCTTGCTCTCCAGCGTATCTCGCGGAAAATATGCCAGGCTCGTTGCCTAGTGCGTGTACGCAAAGACCTGTGTCGTCAGATAGTACTGCGCAATTTGTGTGCTTTGCAATTTCTCTTGCTTTGATTTGTGCGTTTTCGAGAAAGGTTGCTCCGTTTTCATCCGGATCACAGTTGATGTTAAGTCGGATCGTAGCCATGTCGTTC
>JAZQUN010000014.1:0-2704 GCA_045631385.1 Clostridia bacterium | reverse complement strand
CGTTTACTGCTTTTTTAGAAATTTCGTTAAACATAATGCGGTTTTTAGCCGTTGGATCAAGTCCAAGAGCTTGTTGCAAATGCCACGAAATTGCTTCTCCCTCACGGTCCGGGTCGGTTGCCAAAAATACTTGTTCAGCTTTGTCAACCTTTTCTTTTAAGCGAGCAATTGTTTCTTTTTGCTCTTTTGTACGGATACGATAAACAGGTTGATAGTTTTTTTCTATATCAACACCCATTTCCTTTTCCGGCAAATCTCTGATGTGACCTTTGGATGCGTCTACAACATACTCTGCCCCAAGATACTTTGCAATAGTTTTAGCTTTTGCAGGAGATTCGACTATAACTAACTTCATTACTTCCTCCAAAGCTGATAAAAGTTACCAGCTAACTTTTCAACAATGCCACACAGTTGCAAATTTGCAAGCAACACATTGAGTTGCGTTGGATTCATCTGTGATTTTTCGACAATTTCGTTGAAATGCAATTTTTTTGATTCCAATAAGTTTACTATCATTTGCTCATCTATGTCAAGTTGAATTGATGACTTTTGCTCAACAAATACTTTTCCATAGGTGTTTAGCACGTCGTCTGGAGACGTAACCATAGCACCCTGCATAGACGATATAAGTTTGTTACTACCCAGATACGAGTAATCGTAGATTTCGCCAGGAACGACAAATACGTCTTTGCCTTGCTCCAATGCAAACTCTACTGTAGAAAACGTACCACTTTTAAGTGGTGCGGCACAAACCAACACTCCCTTCGACAACGCAGAAACAATTCGGTTACGTTGTGGGAAGTGATAAGCAAGACTACTTGCTTGTGGTGGATACTCTGATACAAGCAAACCGCCATTTGCTACAATTTTATCTGCAAGCCAATTGTGTGCAGACGGATAAACTTTGTTAACTCCACCACCCAACACTGCAACCGTTTTGCCTTTTACAGACAAAGCTGTTTCATGAGCGATAGCATCTACGCCGTATGCCAACCCCGATACAATACAAAAGTAATGAGCCAAGGCATAAGTAAAGTTTTCCGTAACACGCTTTCCGTATGCAGCTATTTTACGAGTGCCAACTACCGCAATGGACTGTACGTCTAACAAGCTGATATCACCCTTGCAAAACAAAGTCATTGGCGGGTCGTAAATATCCTTTAGTTTTTGTGGATAAGCATCGGAATAGTACGTCACACAAACAACACCTTCAGCGATTGCTTGTGAAACGAATTCATCAACACCAAGCTTAGCTTGTTTTTTAAGCTCGGCATATTGGTTATCGTCAATTATTTGTACAATTTCTTGCTTGTATTCTGCCAAATTTTCCAGCAAATGGTGTCCATCTACCAGTATTGCTTCCAAAGCAAACAGTTTAGGCGCAGAAACAGGCAAAGTCATCGACAAAAATATGCACAATTTTTCCTTACTTGTATACATTTTACACCAAAAATTTCTTATCTAACGAGCGATATTGCAATGCTTCTGCAACGTGTTTAGTCAAGATTAGTTCACTACCATCCAAATCTGCTATGGTACGTGCTACCTTCAACACACGATTATATGCACGCGCAGAAATGTTTAGTCGTTCAAAAGCATTTTCTAGCAATGCCGACGACTGTTCGTCAAGCTTGCAGTATTTTTTGATAAGCGGAGCAGTCATCTTTGCATTACAATGAACTGAAGTCCCTGCAAAACGCTCATTTTGTAACGCGCGGGCTTTATTTACGCGATTTTTAACCGAGTGCGAATCTTCCGAAAGGTTTTCCGACTGCAAATCGTGATAGGATACCGCATCTACTTCTACGTGCATATCAATGCGATCAACAAGTGGACCGGATAGTTTACTCAAATACTTGTGTATTTGTGCAGGAGAGCATTTACATTCGTGAACTGCACTACCATAGTGTCCACAAGGACAAGGATTCATGCTTGCAATGAGCATAAAGTTGGATGGATATGTAACCGTACCAGCACTACGAGACACGGTAATTACTCCATCTTCCAATGGTTGACGAAGTGTTTCCAACGTGTAGCGCGAATACTCTGGCAATTCGTCCATAAACAATACGCCATTGTGAGCAAGACTTATTTCACCAGGCTTAACTTTACTACCACCACCCGTCAAAGCAACGGTTGATGCCGTATGGTGTGGAGATCTAAATGGTCTTTGATGCACAAAGCCATCCAAAACACCTGCAACCGAGTGTATTTTTGCAATTTCCAAAGCTTCGTCAAAGGTAAGGTCAGGCATGATGGTTGGCACAGCCCTAGCAAGCATTGTTTTACCCGCTCCAGGTGGACCTATCATCAAAATGTTGTGTCCACCAGCAACGGCAATTTCCATTGCACGCTTAGCAACAAATTGACCGTGAATATATTTCATATCTACATCGAAGGCTACAGATTCTGTTGCACTCCACTTTTTGCACTCTACTGGAGCAACGGTAATTTTATGTTCAAAAAACTCTACCACTTGGCGCAAGCTTGTTACTGGAAGCAAATTCATACCGTCAACAAAAGATGCTTCTTCAATGTTTTCCTGCGGAATAATAGCATTCGTATAGCCTTGCTCCCTTGCAGCAATTAGCATAGGCAACAAACCACTTATCTTACGAACTTCACCGTTTAGCGAAAGTTCACCCAAAATTACAAACTTATCCATTTCTGACGTTTGAGTTGTTTGATCACTTGCAACCAGTGT
>JAZQUN010000013.1:0-4674 GCA_045631385.1 Clostridia bacterium | reverse complement strand
GATTACTGCATCATGAACGACAACGTTGATCGTGCAGTTAAAGAAATTATTTCAATACTTGATCAAAGGAGATAACTACAATGATTACAAACCCACCAATTGACAAACTAACCGAACTTGCTGGTAACAAATACGCTCTTTGCTGTGCAGTATCCAAGCGTGCAAAGGAACTTAACGAAAAACAAAAGAACGACGAACTAGCGTCCAACCTAAAAACAATTTCTTACGCAGCCGAAGAGTTTGCTGCTGGCGAAACAGAAATCAAAAAGTAAACTATGTCTAAAAATATTGTTTTGGGCATCAGTGGTGGAATAGCCGTTTACAAAGTATGCTCACTTGTGCGTCTGCTAAAAAAGGCAGGACACAATGTTGATGTCATCATGACCAAAAACGCATGCGAATTTGTAACTCCGCTAACTTTCCAAACACTTTCTCAACGCCCAGTAATCACAGATACTTTTGCTCAAGACGAGCCAACCGAAGTCAAACACATCGCTCTAGCAAAAAAGGCAGATTTGTTTGTGGTTTGCCCTGCAACAGCAAACGTAATTGCCAAGTATGCTCATGGTATTGCCGATGACATGCTAACGACAACCCTACTTGCCACAACAGCGCCAGTAGTATTTTGTCCAGCGATGAACACCAACATGTTCAACAACGTAGCTACTCAAAGCAACCTAGATATTTTGTCCCAACGTGGTGTCTACATTTTGGATAGCGACAGCGGTATTTTGGCATGCGGAGACGAAGGCAAAGGCCGTTTGCCAGATGCAGATGTAATCTACAACTATATCAACGACATTTTGTACCCACAAACAGATTTGAAGGGCAAAAACGTGCTTATCACTTGTGGTGCAACCATCGAAAAGCTTGACGACGTACGTTTTATCACAAATTTCAGCAGCGGCAAGATGGGTTGTGCTATTGCCAAGGAAGCACAAAGCCGTGGTGCAAACGTAACACTTGTGCTTGCTAGACACAGCGTACCAGTGCCACAAGGTGTCAACGTTGTAAATGTAGAAACTACACAACAAATGCACGATGCTGTTATGCAACACTTTGATAGCTCTGATGCATTTATCATGGCTGCAGCGCCATGTGACTATCGCCCAGAAACGTTTTCTAACAGCAAAATCAAGACGGAAAGCTTGTCTTTAAACTTTGTTAAAAACGTTGATATTGCCGCATCTGTAGGCGCAAAAAAGGGCAGCAAGGTTTTGGTAGCATTTTCCGCCGAAACAGATAACGAAATTGCTAACGCAACCAACAAACTACAAAAGAAAAATGCGGATTTTATTGTCTGCAACAACGTAAAATCCAACGACGTATTTGCAAGCGATACCAACGTTGTATCCATCATTGACAAAAGTGGTGTTACAAGCTACGACAAGATGAGCAAAGATGCCGTTGCAGGACTAATTTTAGATAAACTAACACAAATTTTATGATATATTCGGTAATCGTTGACGTAAGCAACAGCAACGTTGACAAAATTTTTGACTACAAAAGCGATATTGATTACCAACTCGGTCAACGTGTTGAAGTGGACTTTGCCCACCGCGTAACCGAGGGCTTTATCGTTGCCAAAAAAAGTCAAACCGATTACCCAATAGAAAAGGTCAAGGAAATCATCTGTGCCAAGGATGATTTTGCTGCCATCAGCCCCGAAATGCTAGAGCTAGGCGAGTTTATGATAAGCAAATATCATTTACGTTTCATTGACGTATTACGCTTGTTTATCCCTGCAGAAATGCGTGGCAACCGAGTAACAAGCCTTGTCAAAAAGCAAGCATCCATCAACCATGATAGCAATTTGACTGTCGAACAAATGCTGCAATCTCTCAAGGCCAACGCGCAAAAGCAACGCCAGTTGCTAGAGTTTTTGCAACAAAATGGAGCAACTCTTTGTGAACAACTAAACGCTCAATTTGGCAACTCTGCAGTCAACTCTTTGCATCAAAAGGGCTTTGTGCGCTTTGATACGGTAACCGTTCAACGCACTCCATACAAAAACTTGGCAAATTCCAACCGTCAGCCACACGTTTTGTCAACGGCTCAACAGCAGGTTGTCAACCAAGTGCTGTCTAATCCAACAGGAAGCTATTTGTTGCACGGCGTAACGGGTAGCGGCAAGACGGAAGTTTACATGAACATCATCGAGCAAACCGTTCAAGCTGGAAAAACTTGCATTATGCTAGTGCCGGAAATTTCATTAACACCCAACGTGCTTGCTCAATTCCGAAATCGTTTTGGCGACGTTGTTGCTATGATTCACAGCGGACTTTCGGCTGGCGAAAGGTACGACGAGTGGCTACGCCTTAAAAACGGCGATGCGAAAATTGTAGTAGGTGCAAGAAGCGCTATTTTTGCTCCTGTATCCAACGTTGGAGCAATTATCATCGACGAAGAGCACGACTCCAGCTACGTAAGTGACTTCAATCCACGCTACAACACCGTCGACGTTGCCCAATTCAGACAAAAGCACAATCAATGCTTGATGCTGTTGGGTAGTGCAACGCCTTCGCTAGAAAGTTTCTACAAGGCGCAAAAGGGCGAGTATCAACTACTTCGTTTGCCCGAGCGTATCAACAAGCGCCCACTTCCTACGGTCGAAATTGCCGATATGGCGCACGAAGTTCGTCAAGGCAACCGTACAATATTTTCACAGCTACTCAAGGATAGGCTTTCCGAAACAATTTCCAGTGGTAACCAAGCAATTTTGTTTTTGAATAGACGTGGCTACTCATCATTTATGATGTGTACAAAGTGTGGCTACGTTGCACGTTGTACCGACTGCGATGTTGCATTGACGTTCCACCGCGAAGACAACGAGTTGAAGTGTCACTACTGCAAAAAGCGTTACAAGGTGCTAACCCATTGTCCCGAGTGTCATGCGCAAAGCTTTAGACAGGGCAAAATTGGTACACAGCAAATAGTGCAATTACTAGAAGAGCTTTACCCAGGTGTCAAAGTGTTGCGTATGGATGCTGATACTACGCAAAACAAAGAAGGTCACGTCAAAATTTTGACTGCATTTGCCAACCAAGAAGCGCAGATCCTTGTTGGTACGCAAATGATAGCAAAAGGTCACGATTTCCCACACGTTACGCTTGTAGGCATTTTGGATGGCGATCAAAGCCTGTACTATTCCGATTACTTGTCTGCTGAGCGCACGTTCCAGCTTCTAACCCAAGTTGCAGGTCGTAGTGGCCGTGACAAGGATGCGGGCAGAGTAGTTTTGCAAACCTACACACCAAAGCATTACTGTTTGCAACTAGCATCGCGACAAGACTATCTAGGGTTTTACCGCAAAGAAATTGGCTTACGCCAAGCATCCAAATTTCCACCTTTTGCAGTAATTGTAAGGGTGCTTTACCAAGGAGAAAACGAGCAAGCGTGCATTGATCTGATCACAAAGCACTTTGCCGATATAGATAAACTTAAACAAAACAATTCCGACGACTTTTTCTACCTAGACAAAATGCGTTGTCCGCTTAAGCGTGCCGAAAAGAAATTCCGTTTCCAAATCATGATTAAGTTGGAAGTAGAAAACGCCGAGAGTATTGTTCAACAAATTTACAACGTGTGCGACAGCAACAAGCACAAAGACGTGCAAGTTTTTGTCGAACTCAACCCGCAAAATCTAACCTAATGGAGAATTCCGCCAATGGCTATACGTAATATTACAAAAATGGGCGATCCCGTTTTGAGAAAAAGATGCAAAGAAGTAGAAGTGTTTGACGCTAAACTCCACCAACTACTTGACGATATGTTAGACACCTTGCACAAAGCAGAAGGATTGGGACTTGCAGCGCCACAAGTAGGTGTTCTAAAGCGTGTTTGCATTGTCGAGTACGACGGCGAGTTGTTCGAGCTTGTCAACCCAGTACTTATCAACAGCAAGGGCAGTTGTGTGGACAACGAAGGTTGCTTGTCCGTCAACGGATTTCGCGGACTAGTGCGTCGTCCACAACAAATTGATATCGAGTACTTCGATCGCAACGGCAACAAACAGTCTTTGCATGCCGAAGGCTACTTTGCACGTGTATTTTTGCACGAAATGGATCACTTGGACGGCATATTGTTTGCAGACAAGATGATAAAGAAAATCATTGACGAAGACTAACACCAAAGGAGCAACATTGAGAGTAATTTTTCTTGGTACGCCAAGCTTTGCCGTACCTGCAATCCAACAAATTTTACAATCTAATCACCAACTTGTAGCGGTAGTGTGCCAACCAGATAAGCTTGGCTCTCGCAACAAGGTGTCCTATTGTGCTGTAAAGGAATACGCTTTGCAACAAGGCTTGCCACTTTACCAGTTCGAAAAGGTTTCGCGCGACGGCGTGCAAACTCTAAAGGATTTGCAACCAGACATCATGGTAACTGCTGCATACGGGCAAATTTTGTCCGATGAAGTAATTGCCATTGCTCCACACGGCATAATCAACATTCATGGATCGCTTTTGCCCAAGCTTCGCGGTGCTGCACCAATTCAGTACTCTGTATGGCAAGGCATGACGGAAACGGGTATCACTATTTTGAACACAGTCAAAAAGGTTGATGCTGGCGAAATCATTTTGCAACAAAGTTTGCCTATCTACCCGAACGAAACTTCTGGCGAATTGTTTGACCGCATGGCAGAGCTAGGTGGCAAATTGATAGTGCAAGCGC
>JAZQUN010000012.1:0-2602 GCA_045631385.1 Clostridia bacterium | reverse complement strand
CGCAGCAGGAACTGATCCAGATCGACACCTCTAATATTTTGTTTATTTGCGGTGGCGCTTTTGTAGGATTAGAAAAAATTGTAGAAAAGCGCACTTCAAGTGCTGGTCTTGGGTTTGGTAGCAAATTGATTAGCGACGAGGTTGATGCAAGTCAACTTGTAAAAAACTGTCAACCACAAGATTTTATCAAGTTTGGTCTAATCCCTGAGTTTGTAGGCAGATTGCCTATTACCGTTGGGCTTGCTCCACTTGACGAAACAGCTTTGGTAAAGATACTTACCGAGCCAAAAAATTCGTTGATTAAGCAATACCAAAAGTTGATGAAACTAGATAATATCGAACTTGTGTTTGAAGAAGATGCTGTCAAGGCAGTAGCGCAACGCTCCATCCAGCTTAAAACTGGTGCAAGAGGCTTGCGTTCGGTGTTGGAAAACGTCATGCTTGACTTTATGTTTGATGCTCCAAACGATAAATCGATAACAAAAGTTGTTGTCGACAAAAACTGCATTGAAGGCAAGGATAAACCTAGGGTTTATCGCCAAGCTAGTTAGTTGCAAAAAGCCGATTGTTTTCAATCGGCTTTAATTTTTGCTTGCGTATTTGAAAATATTATTTTATAATTGGTTAAACTAATTACTAACGAAAAGTTTGTTTTACAAACAAATTACGAGGTGTAAATTGAAAAACTACACAAATATGCCATTGTTGGCATTGCGTGGCAACATTTTGTTCCCACATATTCGCACACAACTAGATATTGTACGTGCTCAATCCAAAGAAGCTGCAAAGTACGCCTACAAAAATGGCGGAATGATTTTTTTGGTAAGTCAAATAAACTCTGAAATGGAAATCCCACAAGATATGGCGGATTTTCATACACATGGTGTTGTTGCCGAAGTTTTTAGCTTGACAGAAAAGGGCAAAACAATGATGGCTGGTATCAAAATTATTTCTCCAGCTAGACTTGTTAATGCAAACATGAGCGGAGCTTTTGGAGTGTGTGATATCGAAACGTACGAGTGCTACATTGACAGTCAAGTAGAAGTTGACGCTCTTTACCAAAAAACAACAGAGTACTTGGCGAAGTTTGCCGAAATCAACAAAACAATCAATAAGGCTGTGCTTGATCAAGTAGTTGCTGAAAAGTTTGACGTAAACGCTTACGTCGATATTGTTTCCAACGAAATTGTGTATCGTCCAAAAGACCGTCAACAAATACTAGCAGAAGCCGTTGTTGAAAAGCGTTTGGAGTTGCTTGCAACATTTATTGTGGGTGAACTAGAGCTTGCCAAAGCGGAAAAGCGCATTGCAAACAGGGTCAAAAAGCAAGTGCAAGACGGTCAAAAGGAATACTATCTTCGTGAACAAATGAAGGCTATTTCCAAGGAACTTGGCGAAGACGAAAACGAAATCTTGGAGTACCGTGAAAAGATCGAAAAGGCTGGCATGCCACAAGAAGTAGCAGCCAAAGCTAACAAAGAGGTTACACGTCTATCCAAAATGGCACCAACATCGCCAGATGCCAGTGTAATTCGTAGTTATGTCGATTGGCTTTGCGATTTGCCTTGGACCAAGACATCCAAAGATAACGCAGATTTGCTTTTGGCACGTCAAATCTTGGACGAAGACCATCATGGTCTAGAAAAAATCAAAGAACGTATCGTAGAGTACATTGCAGTAATGCAATTAACTAACAAGCTCAACGGACCTATCTTGTGTTTCGTTGGCCCACCGGGAGTAGGTAAAACGTCTATTGTACGTAGCATTGCTCGTGCACTTGGCCGCAAATACTTGCGTGTAAGCCTTGGTGGTGTAAGGGACGAAGCGGAAATCCGTGGTCACCGTCGTACCTACATTGGTGCAATTCCTGGTAAAATCATCTACATGATGAAGCAAGCCGACTGTTGCAACCCAGTAATGCTTTTGGACGAAATCGACAAGATGGGCAAAGATAATCGTGGCGATCCTGCTAGCGCAATGCTAGAAGTATTAGATCCAGAGCAAAACTTCTCTTTTTACGATCACTATTTAGAAGTGCCATATGATCTATCAAAAGTTTTGTTTGTATGTACTGCAAACAGTACCGACGGTATTCCAGAACCACTTATGGACCGTATGGAAATCATCGATTTGTCCGGCTACACCGAACTAGAAAAAATCGCTATTTCCGAGCATTTCTTGTTGCCTAAAAACATCGAAAGACACGGCATTCCAGAAGGCGTATTGAATATCGAAAAGGATGCATTTGAAAAAATCATCCAAGGCTACACACGTGAGTCCGGCGTAAGAAACTTGGAGCGTGAAATTGCTACAATTTGCCGTAAGGTTGCTTACAAATTGCTTACAAAGCAGCCTGTAGAGCCTGTAACGGCTCAAAACGTTGCGAAATATCTTGGTGCAGAAAAGTACAAAGATGACGCTGTAAACAAAGCTAACGCCGTAGGTAGTGCAACAGGACTAGCGTGGACACGTGTAGGTGGCTGTACGCTAACCATTGATGCTACTTTGTTTAGTGGTAAAGGCGAAATTTTGCTTACAGGTAAGCTTGGTGACGTAATGAAAGAATCTGCTCGCACAGCCATCAGCCTTGTTCGTAGCCTTG
>JAZQUN010000011.1:0-5988 GCA_045631385.1 Clostridia bacterium | reverse complement strand
AGGGTGGTATGCCAGCAATGATTTTGCAATACGTACTGAACCAAAAGGGATACTTTGACGGCGTAAACGTTTCGATGGATTACAGCGTGCAGTTCAACATGCTTGCTCCTGCTTTTAGCGGTGGCACTGCCGACTTTGTTGGATTGTTTGAGCCAACGGCAAGTCAACTAGTAAAGGAAGGCAAGGGCTACATTGTATCGGCATTGGGGCAAGATAGCGGAGAAATACCATACACGTGCTACTCGGCATCTAGTAAATTTGCAAAAAACAACCCTGACAAACTTAAAAAGTTTGTTGATGCCGTGTGGAAGGGCGTAGAATTTGTGTACAACAACGACAGCCAAACTATCGCTACACTGCTTGCACCATACTTTGAAGGCACGGAAGTTGATTTGTTACAAAGCGCAATAGACAACTACAAAAAGTACCAAGTTTGGATGAACAGTCCTACTGTTGACAAAGCTGCTTTTGAGCGTATTCAAGACATCATGCAAAATGCGGGCGAGCTATCTGGCCGTGTTGAGTACGACAAAATTGTATCCGTTTTACCATAGGTAAACTGGGAGTAAACTATGAGCGTATTAAGGTTTGACAACGTAAGTAAGGTGTATTTTACTCCCAAACAAGAGACGGTTGCCATACAAGACTTGTCGTTTGCCGTAGAAGAAGGTGAGTTTGTTGCCATAATCGGCCCGTCGGGATGCGGAAAAAGCACTATTTTGTCACTTATCAGCGGACTTATTGAGCCAACAAGCGGTACTGTTAGCGTACCAAGCAATAGCGTTGGGTACATGCTACAACGAGATCACCTGTTTGAGTGGAGAAATATCTACAAAAACGTTACGCTTGGGCTGGAAATAAACAAAGGTTTGAACGAAAGTAGCAGTCGGTACGTCAAAGATTTGATGCAAAAGTACGGCTTGGGTGAATTTGAGAGACACTATCCCAGTCAACTGTCGGGTGGTATGCGACAAAGGGTTGCTCTTATCAGAACGATGGCGACTAATCCCAAACTTCTGCTACTAGACGAGCCGTTTTCTTCGTTGGATTACCAGACACGACTTGCCGTTTGCGACGACGTGTACAGAGTGATAAAAAGCGAAAACAAGACGGCAATACTAGTAACACACGACATAAGCGAAGCAATTTCGATGGCGGATAGGATAATTGTGCTTACTAAACGTCCTGCTCACGTAAAGGTGGAACATGCAACCGGCTTATTACAACCGACTCCACTTAAACGGCGCGAAGACAAAAGCTTTGGCAAGCAATTTGAGTTTTTGTACCATCAACTTAACGGAGAATGATATGAAGCTGACTCATAAACAATATTTGAGAGATCTCAAACGCAAAAAAGCCACGATTTTACTGTTTCAAATTGGCGTTTTGGTACTGTTTTTGACGGTGTGGGAGTTGCTTGCACACTTCAACTTGATAGATAGCTTTATTACGAGTAGTCCCAGCAGAATTGTCAAAACGGTTGTGGATTTGACCAAAAACGGCGGACTGTGGAAACACGTGTGGGTATCTACTTACGAAACGCTTGTCGGCTTTGCAGTTGGCACTACTTTGGGCTACGGCGTGGCTGTTTTGCTTTGGTGGAACGACACGGTAAAAAATGTGTTTGAGCCGTACTTGGTTGTGCTAAACAGTTTGCCCAAAATTGCACTTGGACCACTGATTATTTTGTGGGCAGGAACGGGCAAAGCATCGATAATTGTGATGACCGTGTTGATATCCGTTGTAATTACCACCATCACCATACTAAACGGCTTTTGCGAAGTGGACGAAGACAAGGTGCTGCTTATGAAATCTATGCACGCAAACAAGGTGCAGATATTTTGCAAACTTGTTGCACCAAGCAACGTACCTACATTACTTGCAACACTGAAAATAAACGTTGGCATGAGTTGGGTTGGCTCGATAATGGGCGAATACCTAGTAAGCAAAGAAGGGTTGGGATATCTGTTGATTTACGGAGCGCAAACGTTTAGGCTAGATTTGGTGATGACCTGCACGATTGTACTGTGTGTGCTGGCAGGTGTAATGTACGCCTTGGTTGCTGCACTGGAAAAATTGGCATCAAAAAAATTTTGAAATTTAGGTGAAAGAGGGGTGATTTTTATATACTATGTCTGTAATAGTGTATTAAAAAACGCCTAAAATTAACAGTAATTTGGCAAAATCGACCAAATTTGGTGCAAATTTGTCAAATTGAAGGCAAAATATGTAATTTGTATCACAAAGGCAAAATAGACTAGATTTATGAAAAAATCTGACGTATACACTACCATTTGCCTTGTACTTTCGTCGGTAATTGGGGCAGGATTTGTGGGTGGAAACGAGCTTGAAAGGTACTTTGGAACAAGCGTTTACGGTGTGATAATATTTGCTGTAATGCTGTTTGTTGCGTTGATTAGCCTTACATCTTTTTGCAAAAAGCATCATATAAACAGCCTGGAATTACTAGCAAAAAAGCTGTTTAGACAAGGCGCAACTCTTTACCTATCCGTTGTAAGTTTGTGTTTGTTTGGCGTAATAATTGCTTTGTTTTCCACCACTTCTTCCTGCTTATCTACCGTATTTGGCAAAAGCTACACACTACCAATTTACCAAATTGCAACGGGAATAATCATCTTTCCACTTGTAAAAATTGGCAAAAATGCGTTAGAAATTGTATCCAAAATACTGCTTCCAATATGCTTGATATTTATTGTATCGGCACATTTGTACACACAAAAACGTGGGCTTGATAGCAATGCACCAAACATTGATAGCAGCTTGATTTACAGCTTTTTCAATCTTGTGCCGTTGATGAGTGTCTTTGCCAAAAACAAGCCGTCAAATGCCGCTCTGGGCATTGCAGTTGCACTACTTGCTGTAGTTGCTGCTTTGCATCTAACAAGCATTTGCGGGATATCTGGGGCTTCCGTTCCTATACTGACAGCCGTTGCTAGCAACAAGGCGTTGTGGACGGTTGGAGCAATTTGCATTTACCTATCGGGTGCGTGCAGCATATTGCTTTGCTCGATACCAGTTTGTAAGTTTTTACAAGCTTTTTCGCTAGACAAAGAAACGGCAACGGCGACGTGCTTAACCTTGGCGGTATCACTATCCAACTTTGGATTTGAAAAAACGGTAGAATTTTGCTATCCAATAATTGCGTTGGTGGGTGTAATAAGCCTTTGCACTATCTATTTACAAGTGATCAAAGAAAAAATACCTGCAAAGAGCAGGCAAAACTACAAAAATATAGGCGAAAGGGCAAGGATACCCTTGCCCTTTCAAAGAAAAAAAATAAAAAGAAAATAAAAAAAAATAAAGAAAATAAAAAAAATAAAACTACCACTAGCAACTACAGAGTAGTTGTCAGTGCACAAAACAATTTTTCTGCAACAACAAACGAATCTTGGCTTTGTTGCTCTTCATCAAGCGCATTGAAGGCTTGAACGGCCTTTTCTACGTCAAAATTATCAAATTGATGAGATGCTAGCAAGCAACAAAATGCCAGTCGCTGGCTGTCTGTAACGCCGTCAAGACATCCTGCCGGCACATAGTTTACGCCATTTGCAAAGCAAACGGTTGCATCAACAGTAAAATTCTTTGTCAAGTAATACAAAAATGCAACCTTGACGTGCTGTGATGTATATTCATTATACAACGCCGCTTTCATTAAGTCAAGCACTTTATCGGTAACAAATGTCGTATCTATAATAAAATTTGTCAATTCCGTGCAAAACGTTGCCCTATTTGTGCCTACATTGTAGCCGTTTTCGGCGTAGGTCAGTAAATTTAGGTGCCAAGCAAACGAATCTTGGTCGTAATCGTTGCTTTGCAAAGCTGACATTGACTTTTTGGCTACGGCGCGTGGAACTTGATATGGAGTAAACAATCTTTGCGGATACGCCACGTCTAGCTTGACAGTAGCATCCTTGTTTGTCTTGTAGTATGCAAGCAATGCTCTTACACCAATATTGTTTGGCAACACGGCATAAACACGCTGGGCAACGTCAACGGCTAGATCGTATCTGCCGTAGTTGTAATATGCAATGGACGCTGTAATTAGGTAATCCAAATTGACACCGTAGTAATCGTCAACTTCCATTTTGTCGGCAAAATCGTTTGCTAACTTGTAATCTTTGACGTAGGTAGACAAGCTTACTAGTTTGCGCCACTCAACTTCGTCAATTTGATAGCCACAGTTTACAAACTGCTGCAAAAGTTTGCGAAGACTTTCCTTGTCAGCTTGAGCGTAAAACACTTCGGCTATGGCAAATTTGCCAGAACAAGACACATCGTTGTCATCCATCAGGCGTTGAGCAAGTTGGTACGCTTTGTTTTGCTCGCCGTGAGCAAGCAAAAGCATCAACTTTAGCTCTAGATGGGACGTTACGTCGGAATCACTTTCCATAAGCTGTTTGACGTACCCTGTGCCCTCTTCGACGTTACCTTTGATAAATGCACGGCGCATCTTTTCCGTCAACACATCAAAGTACTCCTTGGAGTTGAACACCGTAAAGCGTGGCAAAGGCATTTCGCAAAATTCGTCCAGCTCGCGAATTTGCTCTGTCAACTGCTGTTGCAGAGTTTCTTCTTGAGTGAGTGCCGTCAAAAAGCCGTATTGAAACACTTTGCTTTTTACGGCGGAAACTTTTGCCTTATCACGCTTGGCAGATTTGCCGTTTAATAGGCTTTTGGCAAGCTTTTCGCCACCGCCACGCAAAGACCAAAGCAAATCGGCATTGACGTTGTGAGTGCCGCCAAATGACGCGTAGAACTGCACGAATTGTTGGTGCGCCAGGTAAAACTCGCCAAAATAAGCAAGCAATACTACCGCATTGAGTTGCGAATGGTAATCGCCTGCTTTATTGAAGTATCCTAGAGCCTTGTCAAACTGTTCGTCTAATACAGCTTGTCGCCCTAGTTTGTAGTAGGTGTTAGAATCTAGTAAAATCATTTGCCTTCAAACAATTTGTTTACGCTGTTTTCGTCAAAGGCGTAAATTTTGTTGCAAAAATGACAATGAATTTGGATTTGTCCTTGCTCGGCAACGATATCCATTGCTTCTTGCTTGCCAAGTGACCTTATTAGGCGTTGCATGCGCTTTGTAGAGCAGTCGCATTTGTAGTTTACAAAGCTTTCGTCGGTAACTGTCAAGCCTTGATAGCACGCAAAGAAGCGCTCTATTACTTGACGAGCTGTACTGCTTTGGAATTGATAGCTCATTTGATCCATCGCATACAGGGTAGTTTCGATATCAAACAACAGCTTTGGATCGCATCCTGGCAACACTTGTACCAAAACCGCGCCACCTGCTGTGCACTTGCCCTTGTTCCAAGAAAAACCAATGGTCAAAGCACAAGGTTGTTGCTCACTAACTACAAAGTAGTTAGCAAAGTCTTGTGCAATTTCGCCAGAGACAAGCTCGGTTGTGCCAACAAACGGTTGCTTCAAACCGATATCCTTGACAACGGTGATTTTGCCTTGTATACCAACGGCATTTGCTACAGAGATTGTGCCTTCGTCTGTAAAAGCGTTTTCTACGTTTGGATTATCTACCGTGCCTTTGATTTCGCCTTTGGCATTGGCACAAACAGTAATTGCGCCAAGTGGACCACCACCGTTTACTGTAATGGACATGTAGTCATCGGCATTTTTGAGTTGCTTACCCATCAAACCAGCAACGGCAAGCGTGCGTGACAACGCTTCGGCTGCGACAGGTGTCAAGTTGTGTATTTTCACTGCCTTGTTGGCAATGTTTTTCATTTCGACTGCGCTGATAACCACCATGTTGTTGATGGTTGCGCGACAGTAATTTGCGTTCATAGTTACTCCCTACTTTTTGGTTGCTACAAAGGTTACCCTTTGGCTTGTTTCCGTTGCAGGATTTGGTGTGTAACAGTCGTAAACAGCCACACAAAAGCCCGCTTGTTGTAGTTGATTTGTCAATGTTTTTGTTGCGTGTACGTACTGTACGTGCGTTTCGTC
>JAZQUN010000010.1:0-15135 GCA_045631385.1 Clostridia bacterium | reverse complement strand
TTCTTTTGCGTTCAAGAAATGCACGTAGAAGGTGGTTTGCCACAATGTTTGCGTGTGTTGATGCTGACAAACAAACAAATAGATAAAATTGACGTCTATTTGGACGGCGCAAGTAACTTGCGAAAGTAAATATCACTTAATTAGGGCAACTCATTTTGAGTTGCCCTTGCATATTTTAATATTCAATTGTAAAATGTTTCAGTTTAGAGCTGCTTCTTAAAAGAGTGTCAAAGTTTTTGCCTTCGGTTGCATCATTTCGGTGCTCGGTCAACAATGTAAAATAATCGCTTAGTTCAATGTAGTATACTCTAACTTCTTTTGTATCTTCTCCTGTTACGAAAGATATTATGCTGCTATTATAAACAAGAATATAACCATAGCCGTCTCCATCACAACTATACAAATTTAGATAACTGCCGTATAATCTATTTGCAGTAGTTTCACCGTTATAAGAATTGTACCTATATTCTTCAATGCACGTAACCCAATATATCCCGTTAAAATGTATTGCTGTAAGGCGTTCTGTTATCGAAATATTGTCGTAGTAGCTCGGTTTCTTGTAGCTTTTAATTTCTACATCTGCGATATTGTCTTTACAGCCACATAGCGAAAGTGTAAGCGCCATTATTATTAACACTAACATAAATGATAAAAGTTTTTTCATAATATCCCACCTTTTTATTCGATATTTCTATTATACCCCCCCACCATCAAAGTCAATAGTTTTTAGCAAATTTGCAAAAAATGTGTGAGTTTGGCATCATTTTCTGTAGTCGTTTTTTTTCTAGCATCTCTAGATTGTTTGACTTATTACACAAGTTTTGTTATAATATAAATTTGTATAGGAGGTGTCATATGCGTCATAAGTGGTTTGTTCCCATTGGAAAATCCTTGCTTCGCGCGTTGTTTCCGGCAAAAGTGTACGGCAATAACAAGTTTGAAAGCAAGAAAACCGTTGTTGTTGTCAACCATATTTCTGCATTAGATCCGTTGGCTGTTTACGTCAACTGCAAAAGCCATATGCACTTTTTGTATAAGTCCGAATTGCGTAAAAGCAAGGCTTTGTGTGGCATCGTTGACTGGCTAGAATTTGTTCCTGTACATCGCGGAGAAGCTGATATTTCTGCCACAAAACAAACCATGCGTTACCTAAAACAAGACGAAGTGATTGCAATTTTTCCTGAAGGTACACGCAATCCAGAGCTTGACTGCTTTATGGAGTTTAAGACGGGTGCTGCCTTGTTTGCGCTAAAAACACAAACGCCTATTAGACCAATTTATTTGTGGGACAGAACTACAATGTGGCGCAAAAACTACATGATAGTGGGCGAAGAGTTTGATTTGGCAGAGTTTTACGACTTGCCTATCAACAAGGAAACATTGGCGCAAGCAACAGTAAAAATTGCCGAAAAAATGGAAGAATTACGTGTCAAACTGAACGAAATTTTGGTTAAAAAGGGCGTAAAAAGACGTAAACTTTCTAAAAAAGAGCAAAGAAAATTGCAAGAATACAAGCTGCAATTACAACAGGAAATAGAGCAAGATGAAGTTTTACATTCCTAAACAATACGGTTTTTGCAAGGGTGTTGACAATGCTGTAAAACTTGCCAATAAACTAGCAGAGCAAGGCACTGTTTACTGCATAGGGAATTTGGTGCACAACTCAACCGTGATAGACGACCTTTCGAACAAGGGCGTTGTATTTGTGGACGACGTGTCGCAAGTGCCAGATGGTAGCAAAGTAATTATCCGTGCGCATGGTGTAGCACCTAGCGTGTTGGATGAGTGTAAACGTAAAAATTTGACCGTTTACGATGCTACCTGTCCCTACGTATCACTTATTCAGCAGCGTGCAAAAAAATACTTTGAAGATGGATATCAAATTGTGTTAGTGGGCAACAAAGCACATCCAGAAATAGTTGGGATCAATGGTTGGTGCAACAACACCGCCATTATTACTGATGGAACAAGCAAAATTGACCTTAACAACTACGAAAAGGTGCTTGTTATGTTCCAAACCACCTTTGAAAGCGGAAAAGTTGAAAAAAGTTTGCAAAATCTTTCAACCGAGTGCGTAAAAACGCTTGAAATATTTAACACAATTTGCTATACTACTATAGATAGGCAAAATTATGCCCATTTGGCGTCTAAACTCGCAGACTTGGTTGTAATTGTTGGCGACAAAAACAGTAGTAATACTAACAAACTGTTTAACGTTGCAAACAGCTACAAAAAAGATATCTTGTGGGTTGACAACGTCGATGCTTGTAAGTGTGACCTGTCTAAATACAAAAATGTCAGTTTTATATCTGGTGCATCAACTCCGAAAGAGTTGATAGAGGGGGTTCTTGAAAGAATGTGTGAAATCGCAAAAGAAAACGTTGAAGTAGTTACTGCTCAAAAAGATTTGATGGCAGAAGCGGTAGCTAAAATCGGTAGCAGATACCGTCAAGGTCAAAAGGTAAAGTGTACTGTTGTACAAAAGCACGAATCTGGTGTTTACGTTAGCTTGCCTAACGCAAAAGTAGATGCGTTTATCCCAAATGACCAATTGTCGCTTGATGACTACGTCAGCGCAAAAGCCAACATTAAAGAAGGAGACGTTCTTGAATGCTTGGTTACTTCTACAGATAAGGGTGTTGTTCTTTCTAAAAAGGCTATTGATGAAAGATACAAGGACGATGCTTTGGTAGAAGGTATTAAAAATGGCGAACAATTTGAAATCACTGTTGCTCGTATGGGCAAGGAATGCTTGATTGGTCGTCTTGGAAGCTATACAGTAATTGTACACGCTTCTCAAATTAAGCTTGGTTTTGTTAAAAACCTTGAGCCATACGTTGGCAAAAAATTGAGACTTGTTGCAAGTCCTGATAAAGTTGATGATGCTAAGCGTTTGATCTTTGCTAGTCAAAAGGCAATTCTACTTGCTGAAAAACAAGCTAAAGAAGACGCTTTCTGGAACAATATTGAAGTTAACGAAATCGTTGAAGGTAAAGTGTTGAGATTTGCTCCATTTGGCGCATTTGTAAGTGTAAGAGACTTTGACTGTCTTGCTCACACTTCCGACCTATCTTGGGACAAAGTTGCTGGCCCAGAAGCTGTTCTTGAAATCGGCAAAACTTACGAATTTGTAGTTCTTGCATTGGATAGAGAAAAGAACCGCGTTTCTTTGGGTTACAAACAACTTCAACCAAAGCCATGGGAAATTGCTGCAGAAAAATTTGCTGTAGGCAACGTAGTAACTGGTAAAGTTGCTCGCATTATGCCATTTGGCGCTTTTGTTGAACTTGGTCACAACATCGATGGTTTGTTGCATATTTCTAACGTTTCTTGGGAATGGTTGGATGATATCAACAAGGCTTTGAAAGTTGGCGACGAAATCGAAGTTGTTGTAGCTGAATTTGACGGCGAAAACAAACGCATCACATTGTCTAGAAAGGCTTTGTTGCAAAAGCCTGAAGAAACTGTAGCTCCAGCTGCAGAAGAAGTTGCTGAATAATAGCGACTATATAATTAGTTAAATACCACATACTAGGTACAAAGACACTCCGACTTTCAACTTGGTTTGTGGCAAATATAAATAGGAGGAAAAAACAATGATTTTGACAAAGCAAGAAGTAATTGCGAAGTTCGGTAGAAGCGAAGGTGATACAGGTTCTCCAGAAGTGCAAATCGCTCTTTTGACACAACGTATCAACCACCTTACTGAACACTTGAAGTCCCACGCTAAAGATCACCACAGCAGACGTGGTTTGTTGCAAATGGTTGGTCGCAGAAAGGGTCTTTTGGACTATTTGAAATCTACTGATATCGAAAAGTACAGAAAGATTATTGCTGAATTGGGCTTGAGAAAGTAATTCAATTAAAGAGAAGGGCCAGCAAGATTGTTGCACGCCTTTCTCTTTTTTTGTGGTAGAGAGAGGAAAGGAGAGAGAAATGAGTAAATTTAACAAAATTGTCAAACAAATTGGCAACAGACAATATTTCGTTTTCGAAACGGAAATTGGAGGACGTAAAGTAGAAGTTGAAATCGGCAAGTATGCTGAACAAGCCAACGGCTCCTGCTTGGTTAAGTGTGGTGAAACTATCGTAATGACCAACGTTACATTGGCTAAACAAGCGCGTGATGGGATTGACTTTTTCCCTTTGGGCGTAGATTTTGAAGAAAAGATGTACTCCGTAGGTAAAATTCCTGGCGGATTTAAGAAAAGAGAAGGTCGTGCAAGTGACAAGGCTATCTTGACATCACGTTTGATCGGCCGTCCAATTAGACCTTTGTTCCCAAAAGGTTTCTACAATGACGTTTCGGTTGTTGCTACAGCTCTATCTGTAGAGCCAGAAATTCAACCGGAAGTTTACGCAATGATTGGTAGCTCGGTAGCATTGTCTATTTCGGACATCCCATTTGCTGGTCCTACGGGTAGCGTTGTAGTTGGTTACATCGATGGCGAATACGTTATCAACCCAACAACGTCTCAAAAGGAAAACAGCCGTTTGCACCTAAACTTGTCTGGTACAAAAGATGCAATCATGATGGTTGAAGCAGGTAGTAACGAAATTTCTGAAAAAGAAATGTTGGATGCTATTTTGTTTGGTCACGAAGCTATTAAAGAACAATGTGAATTTATTGAATATATCGTAAGCGAAGTTGGCAAGCCAAAAATTGAAGCTGTTTTGCACACAATTCCTGCAGAACACGAAGCAATTATTAGACCATTTGCTGATGAAATGCTTACAAAAGCTTTGGAAACATTTGACAGAGCAGAAAGACAAGCAAACGAAGATGCAGTTGCTGCTGCAGTAGTTGCTCACTTTGCTGAAGCCAACCCGGAAGTATTGCCTTCTGTTGGTGACGTTTTGTACAAAATGACCAAAGAAAAGGTTAGATCCAGAATTTTGAATGATGGCGTTCGTCCAGACGGCAGAAAGACGGATGAGATTAGACATATTTGGTGTGACGTTGGCGTTTTGCCACGCGTACACGGTACAGGTGTGTTCACTCGTGGTATGACACAAGTAATTACAACTGCAACACTTGGTACAATTTCTGAAGTTCAAAAGCTAGAAAACCTAGACGATACAGACAGCTTCAAGAGATACATGCACCAATACAACATGCCAGGTTACTCCACAGGCGAAGCAAAGCCTTTGAGAAGCCCAGGTCGTCGTGAAATCGGTCACGGTGCATTGGCAGAAAGAGCGCTTGAACCTGTAATTCCAAGTGAAGCAGAGTTTCCATATACTATCCGTACTGTATCCGAAGTTGTAAGCAGTAACGGTAGCACATCTCAAGCTAGTATTTGCGGCTCTACATTGGCATTGATGGATGCTGGTGTTCCAATTAAAGCTCCTGTTGCTGGTATTGCTATGGGCTTGATGAAATCTGAAGATGGCGACAAAGTTGCTATTTTGTCCGATATTCAAGGTCTAGAAGACTTCCTAGGTGATATGGACTTTAAGGTTGCTGGTACAACACAAGGTATCACAGCTATCCAAATGGATATCAAAATTAAGGGTATCGACGAAAACATTTTGAGAACTGCTTTGGAACAAGCACGTGTTGGCAGACTTCATATCTTGGATCAAATGACAGCTGTATTGCCAGAACCAAGAAAACAACTTTCTCAATATGCTCCAAAGATCATTTCCTTCACAATTGATCCAGAAAAGATTAGAGAAGTTATCGGTAGCGGTGGTAAAGTTATCAACAAGATTATCGAAGAAACTGGTGTTAAAATTGATATCACAGATGACGGCACAGTATTTATTGCTACATCTGATGCTGAAATGGCAGAAAAGGCTAAAAAGATTATTTTGACTATCGCTAAAGATCCAGAAGTTGGCGAAAAGTTTACAAGCAAGGTTGTTAGAGTTATCGATAACCTAGGCGCATTTGTAGAGCTTGCTCCTGGTAAAGACGGCATGATCCACATTAGCCAACTTGCAAAAACTCGTGTTGAAAAGGTTACTGACGTTGTTAACGTTGGCGATGCAGTTGCCGTAAAGGTTAAGCGTATCGACGATAAGGGCCGTATCGACCTAGTTTTGCTTAAAAAACTTTAATAAATTGGTAAGGCTTTCTTAACGGAAAGCCTTATTTAATAAATTTGTCAAATTGCAGGCAAATTTCTCATACATTATATATAGATGGAGTAGTGTGTGAGAAAAGAAAAACTTGTTGTAAACGTCGTTACCAATTTGATACTGGTCGCTGTAGTATCCTGCATTGCTTGTATTAGCTTTTACGGTGGAGTTAGGAACGTGTTTGTATCAAACGATAAAAACGCGCCATACTATCGTGGAAATACCACGCAAAAATGCTTATCCATCATGATTAACGTGTATTGGGGAACTGAATACATTGATTCAATGTTGGATATACTTGACCAAAACAACGTAAAGGCCACGTTTTTTGTCGGTGGTGACTGGGCTGCTAAAAACAATGATGCATTGTTAGATATTTCTAGCGCCGGCCACGAAATTGGAAACCACGGATATTTCCATAAAGACCACGACAAGTTGAGTTATCAACAAAACTTGGAAGAAATTAGTGCGTGTCACTCTGTAGTGCAAAGCATATGTGGTGTAAATATGGCCCTGTTTGCTCCGCCTAGTGGGGCGTATAACAAAAATACTCTTAAAGCAGCTGCCGAATTAGGTTGCAAAACTATCATGTGGAGCAAGGATACAATTGACTGGCGCGACAAAGATAGCGACTTGATTTTTAGCCGTGCAACGAAAAACTTGGCAAATGGCGACCTTGTATTGATGCATCCAACAAGGGAGACGGTTGTTGCCTTGCCAAAAATTATTAAATTTTACAAGGATTCTGGCTTCGATATTGTTGTCGTTAGCCAAAATGTAGTGGGAGATGATACAAATGCAATATTGTAAAACATACAAAAGTGGTTTGAGACTGGTTGCTCGTAAGATGCCATCGTTGTTTACTGTTAGCTTCGGCGTATTTGTAAACGTTGGTAGTGTCAGAGAAGAAGGCGCAACAAATGGGTATTCACACTTTATTGAACACATGTTGTTTAAGGGTACGAAGCGTTTTTCTGCCGTGCAAATAAGTGAAGCCATGGATGATATTGGCGCTCAAATGAACGCCTTTACGTCTAAAGATATGACTTGCTATTACACGAAAAGTGCCAGTGTTGACCTAGAAAAGTGTGTAGATTTGCTATCAGATATGTACTTTAACTCTGTTTTTGATGAGACAGAACTGTCTCGTGAAAAGAAAGTAGTAATAGAAGAAATTGATATGGGAAATGATAATCCCGAAGACGTTTGTCAAGATTTGTTGTGCGAAGCAGCCTATAATAAGCAAAAAATGGGTCAAACTATTGTCGGAACTGCACAAAATATAGAATACTCTGACAGACATAGTATCTTAAATTTCAAAAATAAGTACTACGTTCCTTCAAATACGGTAATTTCAGTAGCGGGCAACTTTGACGCTGACGAATTAGACAAGCTAATTGAAAAATACTTTGAACCATACTTTGCCGACTGCTCCCGCGTTGTAGAAGATGAAGAAAAAAGCGTGCATACTTCTTTGTTCTTGCACAGATTTAAAGATACGGAGCAATCACACGTTGCACTAGCATACGACGGCGTAGCAGTGTTGCCGGAAGAAGATAGAGTTTTGTTTAGTATGATGAGCAATATCTTGGGCGGCGGTCTATCCAGCAGACTATTCCAAACTATTCGTGAGCAAAACGGATTGGCTTACTCAGTTGGCAGTTATCCTTCATCCTATCAACACTCGGGCTTTTTGACAGTATATTGCGGTACAAATCCTAAAAATTTGACAAAATTGCACCAACTTTTGTCTGAAGAGTTGCAAAAATTTGTAAAAGCAGGCATTTCAGAGAAGGAATTGGAGCGAACAAAGGCTCAACTAGTCAATGGCATGTACATGAGCATGGAAAACAGTATGAGCGTAATGACTGCGTTTGGTAGACACTTTATCAAATGCAACGAAATCCTTGACGTAGAAGCGCGTGCAAAAGCATTTAATAGTGCAACGGTTGAACAAGTAAACGCTTTGACACGCAAAGTGTTTGCAAGCCAGCCAGCAAGCTGCTACGTAGGTAAAGAAGTCGAGGGATTTGACCTAATTTCCCAAATTAAACTAGATATCTAACCAAATTGGTGGGCGCACATTTGTTTGTGCGCCTTTTTTTGTGCAATTTTTACCACTTTATCAACAAAATCGGCTACTTTACTCACCCACAGGGTATAATTAAAAAAGTTAAATATTTTTCAACAAGCGCCTTGATTATTTCTAATAATTGTAGTATAATAAATTAAATAATTATGTCATGAGGCATCTGTTTTTATGAATAACCTTAAAAAAGCAAAACTTAATAAAAGCGCAATATCAAATATAGTCGCTATATGCGTTGCATCTCTTAGCATTATATTGTCCTTTTGCGGTAGATACTTTGAAGACGGCCTATTCAAAAAGGTGTGCAACTTTTTTGTAGGATCGTTTGGTATGTCCTTTTTTGGAATTGCCATCTTTGTAATCGTAGCTTGCTCCTTTAAGCTTTCGGGTAAAAAGATAACGTTGCCAGCAAAATACATCTTCAATTTTGCCGCAATGTACTTGCTGATAACAATTTTAGTCCATACACTTACAACAAGATTTGTTGTAAATATTCCAAATATGACATATCAACAGTATCTTGCATACTGCTTTGATTACTACACCGTTCCAACATTTGGCGGTGCTGTGTTTGGGATTGTATCGTATGCGCTAGAAAAGGCTTTGCACGTAGCAGGCTCTATCATTTTGACCGTGCTTGCGTTGGGTGTAACGGCTATTGTTGCAGGCAGTATGGCTTACGACATTGCCACAAACAACATCAAATTGTATTCTAGAGTCTACAAGCAGGAAGAAACACAACCAGTGATGCCTGTAATCGAAACTCAACCAGTTGAGCAAGAGCCAGCAGCGGTTCAGCAGACGGAAAGGGACAGGGCATTGGATATTTTGTTTAGTCAAGATCAGTACCCACAAATTGAAGTATCACCACAATTTGACAACGTTGCTCAATCCAAGCTAAACAACAGCCAGCCAACCGAAACAGTTACAGACTTTACCAACAAAACAGCAGAAACAATTTTGTTTGCAAGCGACGAAGAGTTGCAAAGCCCAGCAGAGTTTAAGACAAACTCCTTCTTTACTGAAAGGGATCAAGCAGTAAGCAAGCCATTGCAGTCTACTACAACGTTTAGTGAGCCTGTATACGACGAGACTTGGCTAAACGACACCTTTACTGCTCAACCAGAACAAATTGAACAAACAACTCAACCTGATGCAGCGGACATTTTGTTTGCTCCAGTAGAAGAAACTGTTGAAGAATTTGACGATATTGAAGATTATCAACCAGATGATACGCTTGTAGACGTGCCATTTGACGTTGAAGAACCTGTTGTTGAAGAATATGACCAAGAAGATGTTTGGGCCACTCAAGACACCGATCAAATCGTTGAATCAACTTTTGAAGAACTACAACCTGTAGTTACACAAGAAGTCGAGCCTATCTTTGAACAATTTGATACAGTAGAAGACGTTCCGTTTGAAGAAGAATTTGACGATGAAGAAATTGAAGAAGTAGTTGAAGAAGTAGTTGCACAGCCAGTATCGGAACAGCAATACTCCGTAAAAACTGTGCATACTCCAGTAAACGGCGGCGTTCAGGTTGGATTTGACATTGTAGAAACAGCCGAACTTGAAGAACAACAAAACAAAGTGCATCAATACGCTGAGTACATCAAGCCACCTATGGATTTGTTGAGCGACGAAGTTGCTCACGTTGATAATGAAGGCGAATTGCGTGCAGAATACTCTAAACGCATTGTGGAAAAACTTGCCGTGTACGGCATTATTGTAGAACCAGTTGACCCTATCGTTGGACCTACAATTACTAGATATCAATTCAAAGTTTTGTCCGAAAAAACCCGTATGGGTGACTTTGCTAAATACACCGACGACTTGAAAGCTTGTTTGGAATCACAATATGATATCCGTATTCAAGCGCCTATTCCTGGTACAAATCTTGTTGGTATTGAAGTGCCAAATAAGACACGTGCTACGGTTGTGTTGCGTCCTATATTGGAATCACCAGAGTTTACCAATGCAAAAGGCGAACTTGTATTTGCTATCGGTAAAGAAATATCTGGTAAAAACATTGTGACCGACCTTGCTTCAATGCCACACTTGTTGGTATCCGGTGCGTCTGGCTCGGGTAAAAGTATTGCATTGCACAACATCATTGTAAGCTTGATGTACAAATATTCTCCAGAATATCTTCGTTTCATCATGGTTGACCCTAAAGTTGTAGAAATGTCTAAATACAACGGCTCACCACACATGCTTACAGACAAAGTAATCACTGCCGTACCAGATACGCTTGCCGCTTTGGATTACTTGATTAAAGAAATGGAAGCGCGCTACACACTTATTGCAGAAAAAGGCGTAAGTAAAATTAGCGAATATAACGAAGTTATCGATCCTAAATACACACAAAAATTGCCATATATCGTGCTTGTAGTAGAAGAACTTGCCGATTTGATGGCTGTATCTAAAAACCAAGTGGAAAGCAAACTTGTTCGTCTTGCTCAAAAGGCTCGTGCTGCGGGTATTCACTTGATTTTGGCTACTCAACGTCCTAGCGTTGACGTAGTGACAGGTTTGATCAAAGCAAATATTTCCTGCCGTATGGCACTTAACGCCGCTTCTGCAGACGACAGCCGTACTATGCTTGGCGGTGGCGGTGCAGAAAAGCTTTTGAAACGTGGTGACATGCTGTTTATCAACAGTAACGAATCGCCTGTTCCAGTGCGTATTCAAGGCGCATATCTATCAAACCTAGAAATCAAAGCGTTGATGGAATATTTGATCCAGTCGAACGAAGTTTACTATCCAGAAGAAGCAACTAACGCCATCTTTGCAAAGCCAGTCGAAGAAGAAGAGCAACCTACAGGTAAAAAGGCGGATGCTCCAAAGGAAAATCTTATTGACCCATATTGCAAACGTTGCATGCGTTTCTGGTTGGAGAAAAACCACGGAAAAGCATCAGCTTCGTCTATTCAACGCTCGCAAAACATTGGATTTAACCGTGCAGGCAAGATTTTGGATCAACTAACCGATATGGGCTACATTGAAGCTCCACTTGCTAGCGAATCCAACACAAAACCAAGAAAAGTATTGATTTCCATTGAGCAACTTGATGAGTTGTTCCCTGATCTAGAAGGTTGATATGAGTAAAGCAAAAGTAGGAATAGTATCACTTGGGTGCGACAAAAACCGTGTTGACACCGAAGTGATGCTACACAATTTAATTACTAGTGGCTACGAGATTACGCCAGATCCACAGGATGCTGACGTAATTGTCGTAAACACATGCGCCTTTTTGCAGTCTGCACGACAAGAAGCAATACAAACAACGCTTGAAATGGCTAATTTTAAGCAAGCCAACTGCAAAGCAGTTGTTGTAACAGGTTGTCTTGGTCAAAAGTTTGGCGATGAAGTTTACGATGCTTTGACGGAAGCAGATGCCGTACTTGGTATCAATGATTACGACAATATTGGCGAAATTATTGACCAAGTTTTGCAAGGAAAACGCATCAAGCAGATTAGCGATGCGAACAGCGGCATAACATTTGGCAGTCGTGTACTTACAACAAAGCCTCACGTTGCGTATCTAAAGATATCCGACGGATGCAACAACTTTTGCACATATTGTCTAATTCCTTATATTCGTGGTCGCTTTAGATCGGTTGAAATGCACAAAATTGTGGAACAAGCAAAAACACTTGTTGCTGGTGGTGTAAAAGAACTTATTTTGGTAGCTCAAGACGTTACGCGCTATGGATGGGATTTGCATGGAGAAAGCAAACTGGTTGAATTGTTGACCGAGTTGGAGCAAATTGACGATCTAGAGTGGATTAGACTGCTTTACTGCTATCCAGAGCTTGTTTCTGACAAACTCATTGAAAAAATATCTAGCAGTAGCAAAATCGTTAACTACATCGACGTTCCTTTACAACATGTTGATGACAAAATTTTGAAAAAGATGAACCGCAGAAGCAGTCAAGCACAAATTGAAACGCTGTTTGACAAGCTTACTGCAAAGGGAATTCAAATTCGCTCGACGTTTATTTGCGGATTTCCTTACGAAACGGAAGAAACCCACCAAACTGTTGCTAAATTTTTGAAAAAGTACAAGCTTCGCAACGTAGGATTTTTCCCTTATTCTAAAGAAGATGGCACAGCAGCAGCCAGATTTGACGGGCAAGTTCATTACCGTACTAAAAATAGAATGGTTAAAAACTTGTACCAAATTCAACACGAAATTACTAATCAAAACAACTTGGCTGACATCGGCAAAACTTACTCGGTTGTTGTTGACGACTTTGTAGAGGAAAACATCGACGGATACGTTTACTGTGGCAGAACATCCTTTATGTCGCCAGAAATTGACGGAGTGGTGTATTTGCATAGCAAAAATGCCCTAGAAATTGGTCAATTTGTCGATGCTGTCGTTACAAATGCATTGGAATACGACCTAATTGCCGAAGTTGTAGAAAACTGACACTATGAATCTACCTAACAAACTATCAATATTGCGAATAATTTTAGTGCCTGTATTTGTGGCTTTGTTTTTCTTGTCGTGGGAGTACGCTAGACTTGTTGCGGCGGGAATATTTGTGCTAGCCACACTTACAGACTTTTTGGATGGTTACATTGCGAGAAAACACAATTTGGTTACCGATTTGGGCAAACTTTTAGACCCAATTGCAGACAAATTGCTTGTTACTGCAGCATTGTTTTGCGTTGTTTCTCAAACTGCGCCACAATACGTACTTGTAACAGCCGTATGCGGAACAATTATCGTTGGCAGAGAGCTGTTGATATCGGCAATTAGACAAATTGCATCCAGTAAAGGCATCATTATTAGTGCAAACGTATTTGGTAAAATAAAAACAGTATTTCAAGACGTTGCTTTACCACTTGTAATTGTGTTGCAATGCCCTGCTTTTGTAAAATTGTTAGGCGATGGCGTTCTGTACAACACATTAAATTGGCTTGCAATAGTAACTCTTGCACTTGCAACAGTTTTGACAATAGTTTCCGGAGCAATTTACATAGTGCAAAATAAAAAAGTATTTGACGGTGCTAACAAATGATAACATTACTTTGTAATAAATATAGCGAAAGCATTAGCTTTATTGAAGAATATCTCAACGATAGTTTGATACCATGTACAGTTGTGGTTAGCAACGACCAAACGATTACGACCAACTTGGCAAATTGTATCAAAAATAGCAAGACAGTAGTGCTTTGTGGCGGATATCAGTTGAAAAACTTGGTGGCAAACACATTTAACTTGGCTATGTCCTACGACAAATTTGCCGAAAAGAACATAGAAAAGCTTTGCTCCCTAATTAAACAACCATTACCACCACAATATTTGATGGATGCGCTCTGCAGTTTGCCAGAAAGCTTTGTACATTACACATGCAACTTTACAAATCAGTCTGCATGCTTTGGCGAAATAAATAAAACAGGCGTTTTTGTACTGCCAAACAACCTCGCTGAAGTAAAATTTGTATTTGAAACGTACTTTTTGCCATATATCAAAAACTTTTATCCAATTACGAGCAAATTAGTTTACAAAATATTTGGATTACAAGACAAGGAAGTTTACAAGGCAATAGAAGACGTTTCTACCTTGAAAAACGTGGCGTTTAGCGTAAAAACTGCTAATTTAGATACAAAATTGACGGTAACCTTTACACAAAGCGCATCTAAAACGCTTATTAGCCAAGTAAACAATCAAATAGTAGCAAAATTCGGCAACTATTTGTATAGCAACAAAGACGAATCATTGCAACAAACGGTTGTATCTTTGCTAAAACACGTAAAACAACGCCTTGCCGTAGCCGAATCGTTGACAGGCGGTATGATTTGCTCTAAACTAATAGAAGTGCCTGGAGTAAGTAGTGTGCTTTACGAAGGACTAACAACTTACTCGATAGCAAGCAAGTGTAATCGATTAGGAATCAGTCCACACATTGTTGACACCTACGGTGTTGTATCGCGCGAAGTTGTAGAGTGCATGGCAAAAGGTCTGTTAGGCAAAAATGCAGATTTTTCCATAGCTACAACGGGATTTGCAGGACCAGACACCGACGAAAACATGCCAACAGGATTGTGTTTTGTGGGCATAGGAACGCCTAGGGGCGTATATGTTTACAAAAACATATTTACAGGCAACCGTGAACAAATTAGGCAACAAGCATCAAACAGCGCCTTGTACTTTTTGTGGAAGGCATTAACTACAAAATAAATTCATAAACAGGAGAACATATATGATGACAAACGACAAGAAAAAAGCATTAGACCAAGCAATTTTGCAAATTGAAAAGGAATTTGGTAAGGGCTCTATCATGAAGTTGGGCTCGGTATCTCGTCAAGTTGACGTTATCCCAACAGGTTGCTTGACACTTGACCTAGCACTAGGCGTAGGCGGTCTTCCACGCGGTAGAGTAATTGAAATCTACGGCCCAGAAGCATCCGGTAAGACAACCGTTACATTGCACATCATTGCAGAAGTGCAAAAAATGGGCGGTACAGCAGCGTTTATTGACGCTGAACAAGCTCTTGACCCTGTTTATGCTGCAAATCTTGGTATCAACCTAGACGAACTTTACCTATCTCAACCAGACAACGGCGAACAAGCTTTGCAAATTGTTGATTACTTGGTGCATAGCAACGCTATTGACTTGATCGTAATTGACTCTGTTGCTGCACTTACTCCAAAGGCAGAACTAGAAGGCGATATGGGTGATAGCCACGTTGGTTTGCTTGCTAGACTTATGTCTCAAGCACTTCGTAAGCTTGTTGCTATTGGTAACAAATCCAAGACCTGTATTATCTTTATCAACCAACTACGCGACAAAGTTGGCGTAATGTTTGGCTCTCCAGAAACAACTACTGGTGGTAAGGCTCTTAAATACGCATCTAGCGTACGTCTAGACGTAAGAAAGGTGGACTCTATCAAAGTTGGTACAGACATTGTTGGTAGCCGTACGAAAGTAAAGGTTGTTAAAAATAAG
>JAZQUN010000009.1:0-6778 GCA_045631385.1 Clostridia bacterium | reverse complement strand
CATTTGTGCTCTCCTTGAGATAATTTTTGTGTGTTGCCACGTGTTGCAGTAGCTTTTCTTGACTGTTTTTGTCGATATTTGTCGAAATTAGATACCTTACGTGTCTATCAACGTGGATGGCGTGATCGTCAACTTCTAGCACGGTTGCACTATCCACGTCGACGTTTTCGCCGTCTGCCCTTTCTTGATGCATGGCTTGGGTGGATTTTTCCTGCTTCCACGAGCCTAGACCTATCAAGTCCAAAAGTCGCTCTTTGTGTTGCTCGCAAATTTGTCCGTTGGAATCGGCAAGCAAGCCCGATGCGACAAGCTCCAACACGACGGCTCTACGAGTAGCAATACTGCCACCAACGTCACCTTGAGTGTTAAATACAATGTCGCCGTTGGATACGTCGGCAGAAGACAAATACATCAAATCGGCTTTGTTGCCGTCCACAATGCGAACAAGTTTGTTTTCTCCTGCAAATTGCTTGTACAGTTGCAAACACATTTTGGCAATCTTTTTGACTGCGCCGTACGTTTCGTCTATACTGCACGCCATACGCATTTCGTCTTGCTCGGCAATTAGTTGCATTGCCGTACCACTAGTAACGTTGGTTGGCGTTGTGCTGTTGCGGGCAAAGTCGGACACGCCGGAAATGGATACAAACTCGTCAAGCAATCGGGACTCTTCCTTGTCAAAGTCGATAGGTAGAGTGCCGTTGTCCATAATTTCTGGAGCGGCTGCACCTTGACGGTACACCAAGATTTTGCCCGGTGAAAGACCTTCTTCTTGTAGGTTGTCGGTATCCACGGAGCCATCTTCCACCATCAAAATGCCCATGGTGAGTCTGTTGAGAAACTCGTGCTTGCGGTTTTTTAGTGCGTTGTAGGCGCGTTGGACTGGTATTAGCCTTTCTATCACGCTTGCTCCCCAAAACGAGCCTGGTTGCAAAAAGGATACCTGACGCACAAATGGAAAATCGCGTTGACCGGCAGAGCCTACTGCATATGGCAAATCGCCGTAGTACAGCAAAGTGTCTCCAGCGACAATTTCTAACTTGCCGTTTGGAAAAGCACTGTTTGGCCTTGTGTAACGCTCGATTACCACGCAAGTGTTGGCAGATTCGCTCATAGAAACGCTTGGAACTGTGGCGTTGTAACCTAATCCTCCCATGCCAATTACGCCTTCTAGAGCAAAGGTTTGGTGCGTAGCACCAACAACGTCTTTTCCCCAGATACGTTTGATTTCGTCCACACTAAAAGCACGCGCATGTATCAACGAATTGACGTCTCTCATGCTTTGGCAAACGTTGCTATCGGGAAAGATTTCAAACGGCGGACACACTGTAATGGCAACGTCCTGTTGGTTGGGATCAACCGCTTGGTTGTCATTGGACACCCACGTCACCTTGTAAAAGCTTGTACCACACGTTTCGCTCCAGGTTACTGCTTGGTTGATAATCTCGTCAAGGTTGAGCCTTTCGCTTATGGTGGACAAAATTTTGTCAGATATTTCCGCAGCCAAGACGTCACCTTGACTTGTTGTGTACGGTCTTACCATTGGAGTTGGCTTGTTGCGACACAAACGAGATACGCGCGTTTCTACAATGGGCAAAATGTGGTTGAAAACTTGTTTTTCTTCCCAAAAGAAGTACTTGTCTTCCTGGACAACTTCGCCACTGGGAGCTACGTTGCAGTACTGGTTGCCCATCAAAAAGTTGAGATTTTGTCGCCAGGTCAGTTCGTAATTTCGGCGTGCTTGCTGACGCGCTTGAAAATCGGCCTGTACGTCCTTGACAACGTCTTCGTAAAAGGTTGTAAGGCTTTCAGTTTGCTTTTTGTTAGATTTTTTTGCCATATGCTAGATCTCCTTTACAGTCTTGTCTTCCATCGCCTTTTTGATGGCGTTTTTAGGACTTTTGGGCGTGTAAATTTTGCCACAATCTGCACCCAACTGCTTTACGCAACATGGACACAGATGCACCTTGCCAATGCGTCCCTTTACTGAAAAGCAGTACTCTGCAGTGTTTTTGCAATTTTTAACGTCGCAAGTAATTTGGTATTTGGTTTTTTCAATCATTGTTAGTCTCCTTGTTTATATTTTCGTCCGTTGCGCCTTCGCACAGTTTAAGCACGTTGAGTAGCCGTAGTTTTTCCGCTTGAAGTTGCTCGTCGCTCATTTCTTCCAAACCTTGCTCACTACTGGATAGCTCGATTAGTGCCTTTACTGCCGATACGTCGGGCGCGACGGATTTAGTAACAGTTTTGCGTTTGTTTAGCGTCAACACGCCATCTACTACTACGTATTCGTCGGTGGTTTCCTTGACTCTGTAGCCCTTTGCCTTTTTGGTTAGTACCTTTGTCAATAGTTGAGCGGTGTTCATTTTAGCGCACTCCTTTGAAGTTGTCGGTACAACCGCTCCTTATCTTTTTGAATAAAGCTTTTTTGCACCGTCATATGCGGTTGGCTGAGCGAACACAAGTAATAGCGAAGCTCGTCCATAGCGTGATCGGCGCGCTTGACCGGGCGGTCGTTTTCGCCCCAAAAGTAACCTTTGATTTCTTGGATAAGGTGGCTACAAGTCTTGAAAACGTACAGCTTTGTGTTGCCGTCCACCGTCTTTAAGTAGCTTTTGACAACGTTGATACCGTAGGACAAATCCTTGTTGACTTGCGTGTTGACGGTGATGCCCTGCTGAATAAACAGCTCGGCTACGCTTTTTGTACCAGACAGCGTCTTTTGGTTGCCTGCCGAGTCCATCAGCGCCACTACGTTGCCAAATTTATCCTTGGGCCAGCCCAGTTTTGTCGAAATTTGTCGTATTTTGTCGGCGTGATAGTTGATATCTTTGCCTGCTTGGTAGTGCTCTGCCACAACGTACACCACACCGTCGTTGTCCCTTGCGTACCAATGACAACTTAATGGGTTGTTTAGACCAGGGTCGATGGATAGGCAATGCATCCACTCCTTTGGTACGTCAAATGGCTCGATTACGTGCACGTTTTCGTCAAACTCGCCGTATACCAAACCACTACTGCTACGAAATCTGCCGTAGCGACGGCTTTCTAGCTCGTCACTGGACATGCTGGCAGTCATAAGCGAAACTTCGTCTTTATTTAGATAGGGATTGTCTGCCCATTCCATAAAAGTGCACCAAGTTTCCTTGTTGCCACTGCGGTTGCAATATATTTCGTCGTACACCCAGGACAATCCCTTGAGCGGTGTCATTGTGCCAAAGAGTTCGCCTTGTCTATCCAGTACGCGCATGCGACACTCTTGATAGATGTCAAAGGGCGGTTCTTCGTCAAACCACACGAAATCTAGCGACGTGCCTTGAAACTTTTCGCGACCTTGCTCGCAACTTTTGAAGGCTATTTTGCTTGTGCCACCAAAGACGTTTTCTATCAACAAGTAGTCAATTACGCCGTGCTGCGGCGAACCTTGTTTGCCCTGCGCCATGACAACCTGCTTGATCCAGCTTTTGTCTAGGTAGTACAACACCTTTTGTTGCGCTACTTCACGCTGAACGTTTTGCGAAAGTGATACCACCCAGCAGGATACGTCCTTGCGATTTGGTCGGTAGGGATGAATTCCGCGCGCAAGCCACACCGTTTCTACTGCGCCGCACTCCGTCTTGCCGCTTCGGTTACCACCAAACACCCACCTGTTTCGCAATTGGCATTTGTGAAACTCCAACTGCTTTTTGTGGACTTTTTTGCCGACATTGTACCTTTTGAGCGGGTGTTGGCTGCGCCGTCGTTGTTCGTATTCTATTTTTTTGATTCTGCTAATTATTTGTTGCATAGTTCCTTTTTTGTTGCCTTTTTAGTAAACTTTTGACAATATTCGACAAAAAATCGCCCTTATTTGACGGTAAAATAGACAAATAAAGGGAGAATTGATATGAAATATACAAAAGTATCGTGTTTGTTGTGTATGCTAATTGTTGGCTTTTGCATGCTGCTTCCAGCCACAGCAAAGGCTAGTGTTGCTTACTTGCGAGTGCTTGATGACGGCGTTGCTTTGTACACCAATGCCGAAACCAAAAAGATTACCTGCCTGCTAGAAAAAAGCTACTATCTTGCCGTGCTTGATGACGTTGATAACTTCTACAAAGTAGAAATTATGGGCAAGGACGCAAGTTTTCCCAAAATTGTGGGCTTTGTAGATAAAAATAGCGTTGCCATATGCGACAGCGTACCAGTAGATCCAATGTATCCAACAGTTAGCATTACCGTGTCTCAAAGCAGCGCACAAATAAGATTTTCGCCACTAGAGTCGGCAGAAATTTTGCTTGTTGCAACCAATACCCAACAGATGAGCTACTACGGAAGCTACGTTGATAGCAACCAAACGCTGTGGTACTACGTTTACTTCAACGGATACTTTGGCTACGTAAAAAGCATTGACGTAACCAACCCCAATATACCGCTTCATCCAACTCCATTGCCACAGCCAATATTGCCGTCAAATCCACCCAAAGAGCCTGATGAACAAACCCAACCCAGCACACCTACTACCGTTGACGGCACTAACGAAGTACTACTAATTGCCTTTGCAGGCATACTAGCTACGGCGTTGGCCTGCGCGTTGTTTTTGCCCAAGCAAAATGAAAAAAGCAAAAGCTTTTACACAGAAAATCGCTAGTCGCACAAGCCAAGTCTGATTTTTTGCTCTTCAAACCAACTTTGGTCGTAGCCAAGGTTGATCATTTTACGCTGAAATTTGCCTAGTAGCACCTTTGTCTTGCGATAAAGTGTACGTGTAGAGCAACCGTAATCATTTGCAATTTGTTTGCGATCGGCATCGTAGCTGTACCACTTGAGTAGCAAAACGGCATCCTTGCCAAGTTGCTTTAGACTTTCTAGCGCTGCAGTATACAGACTTTTTAACATATCGTCGGTATATTTGAGCGCAAGTATTTTTATCATTTGGTCCATTGTGGACACGTTTCTTGCTCCGCTGTAACAGTTGTGACTTACAACGGCTTTGCGCTTTAGTACGTGGTTGCTTTTGCAAACACGCTTTTTTATTCGTTTGATGTTTTTAAGCAAATAGACGTAATATTTCATTTTCAACTCCTTTTTTCTGCCGTCTTGCATTAGTGTCAACATATTACCAAACTAAATGTGACAATGGGTGTCATATTTAATTAATTTGTGTCAACTTTTTTGAACATATGTTCTAATTTGTTTCAAAATAAAATGCGACATCACCAAGCAGATGGTTACAAATTTGTCGCAAATTGTAAAAAAAGGGATTGATTAATAGTAAATAGTTTGATATAATAATATATACTACATCTATTAGGAGTGGCACAAATGAAAAAACTTACAGTAATTTTGTTGCTAGCAACGTTGATTTTGTCAATTTTGCCTACTGTTTGCTTTGCGACTACTAGCACTGCTGCCGTTGGGGTAGAAGACGTTTACCTTATCAATCCAGTATCCGTTGCTATGTATCAAGATACTATGTTTGTAGCAGACAAAATTACATCCGAACAAAGCTTGTTGCATGCGTTTGACCTATCGGACAAGCCTGCACTTGTATATACTAAAGAGTTTACCAAGCAAATCAGCAAAATCAAGGTTGACGGCGACAATTTGTTTGTTATCTTTGCAAACAGCTTTGAGCAATACACCATCACGGCGACCGATCTAGAGCAAGTTGCAACACACAGCGTTTCTAACGTTGCAGACGTTACAATGCGTGGCGAAAACATCCTTGTATTTTTGAAAAACGGCACTTTTACCGACATTGACAACAAAAACTTGGGCGGTCCAAGCGTAACGGGTAATGGCGTTGCAGCAACTCGTGTTGACGGTACTTTTTACTGGTTGTATTCCAACGAAACCACAAGCTTTTACGTTACTGCAAACTGGGAGGACTCGGTAGGATTTTCCTACAGCCAACCACAAGAGTTTCCCTCCAAGCGTCAAGGCATGGCTGTGACAAATGCCGGCGTTGTGTTTTTCAGCAAGACTGCAGTAGATAACACCAACGTAGAAACAGATGCCGAAAACACCTTTGTAGACGTTGCAGGTAACGGCACGGATACAGTTGTTGCAATAGTAAACAAAAGCATCTATATCTACAACTGGCAAGAAAGCTCCTTTGTAAAAAGCGATTACACTATCGGTAGCGATACAGTAAAGCTAACTGCTCCAGCATACGACAAAATTACATCTTACACGTTGGTTAAGCCACTTGGATATCCAGCAAACATCGTTTACAAAACAACCGACCAAACAACTAGTGTAGAACACATCATTGATGACGCAAGCGACCTTACTTACATTGTACTTGGCTACGACGGTTGCCAAAACGACGAATACTACTACGTATTTGTTGGCGACAAGTTTGGTTGGGTAAAAAAGAGCGCAACAACTGTCGACAGCGACAGCAAGATGCAAGTAATTGATACCAGCGTATCCAACACGATAGCAGGATACTACGGTAAATTGATGTCGGCAAACGCAACATTTGTTTACAAATTGCCTTCTACTGCTGCAAATATGACCAAATTTGAGCTTGCAACACTTACTCAAAGCGTAGATGATCCAATTACGGTAAAGGTGTTGCAATCGTTTGTTGCAAGTGACAACACTCCTTGGTACTTTGTAGAGTTTGTCAACCAAGATATTCAATACGGATTTGTTTTGCAAGGTGCTGTTGGTAACCTAACGGTTAGACAAGGCTCACAACAAATTACCTTGGAAAAAGATCAACCACACATGAAGATAAACGCTAGCCTATCCGAAGGTGTTAGCATTTACGTATCAAAAGATATGCTAG
>JAZQUN010000008.1:0-8595 GCA_045631385.1 Clostridia bacterium | reverse complement strand
GCCTTTACAACGCTTTCACAGTTGTAGCAAGCAACGTAGTGTGTGTCAGAAACTTTGATAAATTCTGGATATTGTCCATCGCAAACTTCGGTGCAATGTTGACAACGATCCTTAAAGTAGCAGTGGCTTGGCATATCAATTGGGTTTGGTACTTGACCAGGAATAGAGTACAACCAGTCTACCTTTTGGTTTACAACTGGCTTGCTCTTTTGAAGACCAACTGTATATGGGTGCATTGGACGGTCGAAAATGTCTTCTACCGTGCCCTTTTCGATTACACGACCAGCGTACATAACTACTACGTAGTCCGCCATACCAGCAATTACGCCAAGGTCGTGAGTGATAAGCATGATGCTACCGTTGATTTTGTTTTTGATATCTTTCAACAACTCCAAGATTTGCGCTTGGATAGTAACGTCTAGCGCTGTTGTTGGTTCGTCAGCGATGATCAAACGTGGGTTGCAAGCCAAAGCCATAGCAATCATTACACGTTGACGCATACCACCGGATAGTTCGTGTGGGAACTTGCTGTAAACTTCTTCTGCTGCAGCAATACCAACTAGCTTAAGCATTTCTACGCTGCGCGCGTGAGCGCTTTCGGCTGTTGCGCCAGGAGTATGCAACAAAATTACTTCGTCAATTTGGTTACCAATTGTAAATACAGGGTTCAAACTGGTCATTGGTTCTTGGAAAATCATAGAGATTTCCTTACCACGAATTTTGCGCATTTGTGCTGTTGGCATCTTTGCTACGTCAAATGTTTTTGGTTCTTGTTGGAACACTGGGAAACCGTTTTCGTCAACTACTTGAACCTTTTCCATTACAGGTTCGCCATTTTTATCAACTACTGGGTTACCCTTTTTGTCTAGCTTTTCACGAGTTAGAAAAACTTCTTCGCCGTTTTCGTCTATAGTTGTTTCGTAAACAGGAAGTGGCTTACCATCTTCGCCGTAAACAAAGTCTGTTGTTTGGAAACGGATCGAGCCCGAAACGATTTGGCCTTGTGGTGCTTGTACAAGTTGCATAAGTGACAAGCTTGTAACACTTTTGCCACAACCGGATTCGCCTACTACGCCTACTACCGAGCCCTTAGGGATATCGAAGCTTACGCCGTCAACGGATTTTACAACGCCTGCATCTGTAAAGAAGTAGGTGTGCAAGTCGTCAAACTCTACGATGTTGTTAGCATCTCTCATTTGAGTAACGTATTCTTCTTCGTTAGCCTTACGCTTTTTGCGTGCTTCTAGTTGCTTGATGATTCGGGTATTTGTTTTTGTAATTTGGTTAGCTTCCTTGCGTGATAGGTAGTGACTTTCCTTACCACGAAGGTCGCCGTAACCTTCTTCTATTTGTTGTAGAATTGTTTTTTCTTCCATTGTTCTCACCTCATCAACGCTTCATTTTTGGGTCTAGCGCGTCACGAAGACCGTCGCCCATAAAGTTGAAACCAAGTACTGTAATGATGATACAAATACCTGCTGGTACCCAAATGTGTGGATAGTTTTTCAAGATTTCAAATGTTGTTGCGCTGTTTACCATACGTCCCCAAGAAGCAACTTCTAGTGGGAAACCAAGTCCCAAGTAGCTTAGTGTGGATTCGTACAAAATCATGCTACCCAAGCCAAGTGTTGCAGTAACAATTAGTTGTGGGATGATGTTTGGAATCAAGTGCTTAAAGATTTTGCGAACTGCAGGAAGACCAAGTGCATCTGCTGCTACCATGTACTCTTGTTCGCGTAGGAACAAAATTTGTCCACGAACCAAACGTGCGATACCTGTCCAAGAAAGCAACGTCAAAATTGCTAGCAAGTAGTAAATACGCATGTCTGGCTCAACTCTAAGCTCTAACGCCGCCGCCAGTATCAGCATAATCGGTAAGCTTGGAATACAGTTGATTACGTCGACTATACGCATGATTACCTGGTCTACCCAGCCACCTACGTAGCCTGCTAGAGCACCAAGTACAATACCAAGCACCAAGTACAATGCAACCGTCATCAAGCTTAGCAAGATAGATTTTCTGCCACCGTACATCAAACGTGTAAAGATGTCACGACCGTTTTCGTCTGTACCAAGTATGTGCATGCGAGAGCGGTAGAAAGTTTCTGTTCCGTCTGCATTTTTTCTAGTGTAATCTTGGCTTTTTGTAAATGGCTTTGCGTACTTGTTGATGGATGTTGTAAAGCTTGTCATTTGGTAAACGATGTGCTCTTTGCCATCAGCATCTTTAACTGTTACTTGTGCGTAGCCGTATTCCGTCATGCTAGAGTAGTCAATTTCCTTTTGACCCCAAACTGCAAAGAATGGTCCAATCAAACAAAATACAAACATTACTGTAAGCATAATCAAGCCAATCATGGACAATTTGCTGCGGAAAAAGCGGCGCAACACAAGTTGTCCAGGGGATAATATACGGGCATTGTCAGAAAGGCTTACACTAGCCGTTTCTGTTGCCGCTGTTTCTACTGTTTCGTTTGTCATATTTTCCTTTGTCATGTCAATCACCTATCTATCCAATTTAATACGTGGGTCTACAAGAGCGTAGGTCAAGTCGCTTAGCAATGTACCAATTACAGCCAAAATTGCCAAGAACATTTCGTATCCCATGATGAAAGGAATATCGCCTACTGTCAATGCCTTGTATGCTAGTTGACCGATACCTGGCAAGCCAAATACTTGTTCCAAAATCATTGCGCCACCAAACAAACTTGGCAAAACGCCCGCCATCATTGTTACCATTGGGATCATTGTGTTGCGGAAAACGTGCTTGTAGATTACAGAGTTTTCCGATAGACCCTTGGCGCGTGCTGTACGAACGTAGTCGGCATTTAGCACTTCCAATGTGTTTGTACGTGTATGACGCATGTTACCACCAACAGACAATACAATCAATGTGATCATTGGCAAAATACAGTGGTAAACTTGGTCCAAGAACTTTGGAAAACCTTCCAAACCGCCTGATTCCAAACCTAGTTGTGGGAACCAGCCCAAGTCAACGGCAAAAAACTTGATGAAAATCGTTGCAAGGAAAAAGCTTGGCAACGAAATACCAACCATTGTAAACGCCGTAACACTGTAGTCAAGCGGACCGTATTGATGTACAGCCGATTGAATACCTAACGGTATGGATATTACGTACACAAGTATGTACGCTATGATAGAAATAGCGAAAGAAATCCACATGGATTCGCCCATTTGTTGTGCAACAGGTTTGTTGTACAAAAACGAGTCGCCCAAGTTGCCTTGCAATACGCCGTTGCATTCGCCACCTTCTGTGTTAGGGATAACGCCTAGCCACTTTAGATAGCCCTTGGCAATACCCTTGAAGGAATTGTCGTCCAATCCGTACAACTTCTTCATGTTGTCGATATCTTCTTGCTTAACCGTACCTTGGTTTAGTTGTGGCAACATTTTGTTGTCTATGTAGTCGTTTGGAATACATCTAACCAAGCCGTAAATAAGCATGGATACAAGTATCAAAATTAGCAACGAATACAAAAGTCTTTTTGCAATGTATTTAACCATATTTCTCCTTACTGACGGCACACTTCGCCGTCTTTTTGCCTTTGATGTAACAACCCCAAAAAGGGCAATGGAAAAACAGAATTGTTTAGTATCGTTTGGCCTGTTTTCCACCAAACGCCCGCCCTTTTCGATGGGAAATACCCATCGAAAAAGCGAGAAGTTGTTTGTTTGATTATTTGTCTTGACCTACAAAGCTCAAGTTCCAAATTTCAGATACTGGACTTTGGTAAACGTTTGCTTCTGTCAATGTTGTTTCGTCGATAACACTTGTGTTGATCAAGTACATGTTCTTTCTTTGGTAAGTTGGAAGTTCTACTGCTAGTTCCATAACCAAATCCAAAGCGTCGTAGTAGTATGGCTTACGAGCATCTTCAGATAGATACTTACGACCAAGTTCGATCTTTTCTGCAAGTTGATCCAAGATTTCGCGTTCCAAAGCTGTACCTTCACGAAGTAGGTGAGGGTAACCCCAGTTCTTAACGCTGCTTGCTGTACTGTCTTTGTGGTAAACTTGGTACATATCTGGGTCGATACCAGAGCTCCAAGCTGCAGCCCAAACTTCAAGTTGACCGCTTGCTAGCTTGCTTAGCGCTTGAGAGTCTTTAGTTACGGTAATTTCAAAGCCGATGCTGTTTAGGATATCAGCAGCCATTACCATTGTTTGATATGCTGGGTGGTCTTCTGTTTCGCCTGCTACAGTAAATGTAAACTTAAGTGTATCGCCTTCAGCGTTCTTCAAGATACCTGTCTTGGAGTCTACGTAGTAACCTGCTTCTTGTACCAATTCCAAGCATTTTGCACCACTTTGGTCAAATTCGTAGTAAGATCCTGTCAAACCTTCTGGGTAAGCCCAGTTGTTTTTGGACATAGAGCGATAGATGATATCTACAAGGTTGTCGTCTTGGTAGTAGTCACGGCAAAGTTCTACGTTCATTGCGTGCATGATAGCTCTACGAACGTTGATATCTTTTACCTTACTTGCGTTTACACCAATGTAACCGTAACCCATATTGTCAACAAGCACTTCTTTTACGTGGCTGTATTGAGCAATTTCGTTTCTTGTATCCTTTGTTGCTGTTGGCATGGATAGGTAAACTTCTGGGTTTGCAGAAACTACTGCGTTAACCATACTGTTGGATGGAACAACTTTGTAACGCAAGAACTTGATTTTTGCGTTGTGACCGTTTTCCATAACTGTGTAGAAGTAGTTGTTACGTTCGAAGTAAACGATGTTGTTGCTGTAGAATTGACCAACCTTTAGGTTGTTTGTTTCTGCATCAGAAATACCTGTGTTGCTGCCGTTACTTGCACGGTAAGCACCTGCGCCAAGTGGAACAAGCTTTGTGCCAAGTTGTCTCATGAATTCGGTGTTAGCGTATTCTACGCCAAAACCAACCCATTGTTCTACCATGTTACCGTCAGCATCTGCAACAGGGTCGCCCGTTGTTACAAACTTAGCGATTGCTGCAGGTGTAGAGTAATAGTGCATTGGAGCAACTGTAAAGCTGAAGTTGTACTTAGCTTTTGGGTCTACACCGTTGATACGGATTTTTAGGATGTGACGTTCGCCGTCAAAGTTGATAGGTTGTTGACCTTCGCCTTGTGGGATGCTTGTAGCGTGGTATGTTGTGATACCGCTGATGCTTGGGAATGCTAGTTCGCCACCGTCAACGTTAAGCAACTTACCCTTTTCGGATGCAAGAGCATATTCGAAGTATGTGTTACTTGTGTTGTATTGTGTGATAACTTGCAAAAGCTTTTGCTTAAACATTTGGCCAGCTTCGTCAGCTGGGAAGAAGTCTGTGTAAACACGGTTTACCAATGCTTCTTTGCTGTGATCGTAGCTTTCAGATCCGTTGTATTCAAATGTGTACTTCTTTGTGCCGTCGTCATCAAACTTTTGAACTGCAGTTGTGATTTGACCATACATCAACAAGAAGATTTCCCATTGTTGTGTAATGTGTTTGTTTGTGTTGCCTTCTTTAGTGTATTCTGCCCAGTCTTCACCAGTTTGGATAGAGTCTGTTGTAGCATTTCTTTCGTAGTACTTTTCAAACTCTTCCAACATAGAGCCAGCAGATGTCCAGTCAGAGTTTAGTTCGTCTCTAAACAATTCCTTAATCTTTACAATGTCAGCCTTCACTTCTTCAAGGTCTGCACCTGTGAAGTATTCTTCCAATGTGTAGTTGCCGCTATCGTGTGTTTGGCACCACTCAACTAGTCTTTGCCAACGCATAACAGCGTTTGTTTCTGCTGCTGCGTTTAGGTTGTCTTGAGCGTTGTCATCTGCACGTTGTGTACGGTATGCAGACAAACCTTGAATGTCTGTACTGTACATTGTGGAAGAACCTGTGTAAACTGGGTCAAGGTTTACGTACATGTTAAATAGTACGTCCTTCATTGTAAGTTCTACACCGTCACTAAACTTGATGCCGTTTTTGATAGCAAAGTAGTAATCTGTGTAGTAGTTGCTGTAGTCGCCGTCACGGTCGTAATCTGCTTCGGTACCAACTGTAACAAACGAAAACGCTTCTGCAACTGTAGGTTGATCCCAACCTGCAACAAGATTGCCGTTTTTGTCTGTTGTAAGCATGCCTAGTTGTGTTTCACCAACGATGCCACCGTCTGCACCGGACGTATAGGAAAATGGGTTAAATACGCCGTCTAGTGGTTCGGTACTGAACAACAAAGCATCTTTTTCGTTGTCAAGCTTTCCTTTGTCGCCACAACCTACAAGCATCAAAACTACTTGGAAAACAAGTACCAATGCAAGTAGTAGGCACAACGATTTTTTGTTCAATTTCATTGTTTTTCCTCCGTCTAACTTTTCAGTTAGTTATTTACAAAATTTTGTTTTTACAAAATTAAAAACCTAATTAATCGTTTACTACGTTTGGAACAAAGTCTGTTCCTGCAGCAATAAACAGCTTTTGATCAATTTTGCTTTGTTGTTGAGCAATTTGATCTGGTGTAAATGTTGTTGTGTTAAATTGCAAAGGCTTAACTTGGCAATTCTTAAGAGTGATGTTGCTAAACACGTTTTTCTTATCTGCAGTGTCTTGTGCAGTACCTGCTAGGAAACCGTAGAAGTATTCGTCACTTTCACTTTCGACTGTGCCCACTACCGAGCAGTTTTCAAACACGATGTTTGTAAAGCTTGCGCCTTGCACCTTGGAGAACAAACCAAAGTTGTTTCTACCAGCGTGCGTAGCACCCTTTTCGCCCTTTGCACTGTAGTGAAGATTTTTGATGGTGTATCCGTTACCTTCGATAGCGCCGGTAAAGATACCACGGTTAATTGTGATGTTTGTCAAACCTGTAGTTGCATCGTTTAGCTCTGCAAAGTCGATATCGTTTAGCAAGTACAATCTGCTACCTGCGCTGATAGAGCGCATGTCGTTAGCTGTACGAACAAGTGTCCATCTGCCTGTGATAAACTTTGCGTAAACTTCTACTACTGGGTTTTCTTGTGTGCAACCGTGTACAAATGGAGAAGACGCTGTTGCCTTTAGTGGAGTTGTCATTTCCAAGTCGGAGTACATTTCTACAAATGTGTTACCTGTGTAGCTTGGCTCCTTGATGGAAGTTACTTGACTTACGTTACCAAAGATATTAACGCTGTCATCCTTATTTGTTACAAGTTGACCATCCAACACAAAGTTGATGTGGATTACGTATTGCTTTTCCCACTTTGCATACAAAGTAATGCTTTCGTCAACTTTAGTAGAGAAATCCCACATTTCACCGTAAGTTACTTCGCCTGTAACTTCGTCCTTAACGCCTTGGAAGTAACCCACCAAAACGTAGCCAGCTCTTTCAGGCTTTTTAACGTTGGCTGTTACACCCGGTTCTGGAAGTGGAGACCCTGGCTTGATTTGCCACCAAGTAGGGTCTGTTCCCATCATATCGTCATAGTATACAGCAATGGTGTTGCCTTGTTCTGTAACAAAGTCTAGTGGATCATCATTACCACCGCACGCTGTTAGTACAAACAAGCATGCTGCGCAAACAACAACAAGAGCAATTAGTGCAATTTTTCTTTTCATTTGTTATTTACCTCCCATTGCGCGAAGAACAACGTTTTCGTCTGTCCATACTGCTTCATACGTAGACAAACTGGACTTTGGTACGTAAACCGTAGGTGTGCTAGAGTGGAACACCTTCATGTCTTTAGTAGATTCATCCACCTTTTGTCCCAATACAGGAACGTCAGCTGCGTTTGTTACCGTCTTGTACATATATACTGTATGAAGCTCGAAACAACCAGCAAAAGCACCGTCGTCGATCAAGGTAAGGTTGCTTGCTTCGTGAGAAGAAGAACCAAATCTAACTGTTGTTAGTACTTGACAGCTGAAAAATGCTACTGCGCCTACTGTTTCGATAGTTGCTGGCAACGTTACTTCTTTTACTGCAGAGTAAGCAAATGCCATAAACGCTACTGTCTTCAAACGGCTGTTTGCTACGTCAAACTTGATTTCTAGCTCTGCAAAGTTTTTAACGTCTGTTCCGTATGCACCAGCAAAACCAAATGCCATTTCGCCAATAGAAACGATGTTGTTACTGAAGTTGATTTCTTCCAAGTAGGATCTGCCTTCGTAACCGTAGCTACTTTCGATGTATTCGCATAGGAATGCTTCTGCACCAATTACAAGGTCTTGTGTACCTTCTTTGAAAGTAATCTTTTGCAAGGATGGTAGCATTGCAAACGCTTGTTGCTTGATTTCTGTAACGCCACTACCAATTACGATTTCGTTGATCCATTCGCTCTTTGAGTAAGCCAAGAAACCAATTGTTGTAACCGTGTCGGCAATTTCTACAGTCTTAAAGCCTGTGTTGTAGAAAGCAAAGTTACCAATAGACGTAACGTCCGCATCGTTGTTTAGTACTTCCAAACCTTTGCAGTAGAAGAACGCGCAGTCGTCGATAGTTGTAACAGGGTTAGATAGTGTAATTTCTTTAAGTGTTGTTGGATATTTGTCACCCGTCATGGACAAGGCCAATGTTTCTGGATTGTAGTTGATGCCTACACCAAAGATATACACCATGTATTTTGTGTCTGCAGAACCGCCA
>JAZQUN010000007.1:0-3861 GCA_045631385.1 Clostridia bacterium | reverse complement strand
ATATTTGTTGAAAGGTTGCTTATACTAACTAAAAACAAATAAGGGGGTTTTAAGTTGGTATCATCTAAATCGAGAACAATTTGTATTGTATTGTCGTTGATTTTAACGGTGTTGGCAATTTGTGCGTGTATGTGTAGCACTAGTGCGGATGCCGCTGTTTTGAAGCAGGGCAGTAAAGGTGACAATGTCAAGAAGGTGCAAACAAAACTAAAGAACTGGGGCTACTACAAAGGCTCTGTGGACGGTATTTACGGTGCTCAAACCAAAAGTGCCGTGCAGTATTTTCAGCGTAAAAACGGTCTTGTAGCTGATGGTATAGTGGGCAGTAAAACGGCTTCTGCAATGGGGATTAGCTTGTCGTCAAACACGTCTTCTAGCAGTGCTGGTGGTATCTCTAACAGCGATCTGTATTTGCTATCCTGCTGTATCTATGGCGAAGCTAGAGGCGAAACTTATTCTGGCAAGGTGGCTGTTGCTGCTGTTATATTAAACAGAGTAGAGCATAAAAGCTTCCCAAACAGTATTGCTGGCGTGATTTATCAGCCGGGCGCATTTACCTGTGTTGATGATGGACAGATAAACTTGGGTACAAATGACGAGTGTACGCGTGCCGCTCAAGATGCTCTAAACGGTTGGGATCCAAGTGGAGGTGCAATCTATTACTACAACCCAAAAACAGCAACGAACAAGTGGATACGTTCTAGACCAGTAATTGTAACTATCGGCAAGCACGTATTTTGTTCGTAAAGTGGGGTGTGCAATGACAAAATTTAATATTAAAAATTTTTGGCTTACGTTTTTTATCACAGTAGCTGTTTTGGCAATTTCTTTATCGGTGTATTTTTGCATTAGCTATCAAAGAGAGTTGGCAAACATCAAGTCAAACGTTGTTACTAACGAAAGCTTTTATAAGCGTAGGGTGGAAAATGCCTATAGGCAAAATCTATATAATATAGAAGATAGCCTTAAGAATTTGGACGCTAATTTAGGCAAAACGGCATTGTCAAACGATAGTTCAATGCAAACGGATAGATTGCTAAATATTGTGTCTCAAGCAAACAATTTAAGTTCTAATGTGGCAAATCTGCCCGTTACGGCAAGTGAAAATTTGGACAAAATAGAAGCCTTTGCAAACCAGCTAGGAGATTATTCCATCAGTTTGGTAAAAAGGTTGCAAAGTGGCGATAAACTGACTGCAAAAGATAAAGCAACGTTGCTAAGTTTGGACGCTACGTGCAATAGTCTATATAACGGCGTTAAGGACTTTACAAACGGAGAGCAAAGTCAATTACTTGTTGATAAATTGTTTGCAGATGGCAGTGGTGCGATTAGCAACTTTGTTGACAATATTGATAGTAAGGTGTTTGAATACGAAAAACTAATTTACGATGGCCCTTATTCTGACGCTGTAGAAAAACAAAGTTTGCAATGCTCAACTGCGGTAAGCATAGAAGAAGGCGTGAAAATTGTCAAAGATAAATTTAATGCAACTAAAGTTGAGTTTATAAGTGAAATTAAAAACAACGGAGTGTTTTACCTTTACAACATTTCAATGAGCAGCGGCAATGGCAGAGTTATGCTTGCTTGCAATGGCAGTCTTGCGGAGCTAGAATTAACACCAAATCAACAATGCAAATATAATATAGATAGCGAGTGTGCTATGGATGTTGCAAAGCAGTTTTGTCAAAAACAGGGCTTTGACGTAGAGCCTATTTGGGTCAGTGCGTTGTCGGATGACGTTATTTACGTCAACCTTGCGCCAATCAAGGATGAAGCTGTGATTTACTGTGACTTGGTAAAGGTTGCTGTTAGCTGTAACGGTATGGTCATAGGTGCAGAAACAAGAGCATATCTGACAAATCATCATAATCACAATGTAAAATTTGGCAGTGTAACTATGGAGCAAGCAACGGAAAGTATGAAAGGTCTAAAGGTTGCTAACGTGCGAAAAGCTGTTGTAAATAAACTAGGCAAAGAGTATGCATGTTGGGAAGTGGAAGGAGACTTTGAAGGTAATCAATATTTTGTATATATAGATTCTACAACTGGTAAAGAAATAGACATTTTTAGAGTAATAGAAGGTACAGAAGGTCACACTGTTTTGTAGTATTGTGGGCGGGCAATTTTGTCTGCCCACATTATTTATTAAGTGTTGACATTTTGTTAAAATTACAGTAAAATATAAATGTTCTATTTTTTTTACTTTTTTTTATATTTTCTTTTATTTTTTTCTTTTTTTCTTTTGGGGGTTCTATGAAACCTGACTTTTCTTTTGAACAACTTTGCAACAAAATGGACGAAATGACTGTCCCGGAACTACGAGTATTGGCGCGCGAAGAATTTGGAATCGTGCCAGGTGCTAAAAAGAAGGCGCAACTTATGGATGCAATCATAAGTGCTTTTTTTGGTATGCATCAAAGTTCTCGTAAACGAGAAGGTAGACCTATTGTCTCCCAGTTGGAAAGCACTTCGGTCTTTTTTGATGACGGTAAAGATGATGAGGAGCAAAAAGAAATGGAAAAATCACTAGCAGAAGGAATATTGCAAATTGAAAAGGGTGGTTTTGGTTTTTTGCGTCAAGAGATTGGTGTTTGTTCACCTACTGACGTATATGTACCACCTATTCTAATCAAACGCTTTGGATTGCAAACAGGTGACAAAATCAAGTGCCAAACAATGCATTACCCAGGTAGGCCTGCGCCATCAATGGTGTTTATGTGTGAAGTCAACGACGTATCGTGTGAACATTCATTGAGTAGACGTTGTTTTGACAATTTAAAGCCTGTATATCCAACGCAATTGTTAAAAATGGAAACAGATCGAGATGATCTAACGTTGAGACTTATCGACTTGGTTTCGCCAATTGGTAAAGGTCAGCGTGGTCTAATTGTTGCGCCGCCAAAGGCTGGCAAAACGATTTTGCTTAAAAAGATCGCAAGCGCAATTAGGCAAAACAACCCAGAAGTTTACTTAAACATGCTTTTGGTGTCTGAGAGACCAGAAGAAATTGAAGAGTTTAGAGGTATCGAAGGCTGCAATTTGGTTTACAGCACGTTTGATCAATCTCCTGAAACACATATCAACCTTGTAGAAGGTGTGTTTGCAAATGCAAAGCGCAGAGTTGAGTGTGGACAAGACGTAGTAGTGCTAATTGACGGCACTTCGCGTTTGGTGCGTGCATACAACCAAGCGCGCGATAACTGTGCGTTGTCTTCGTTGGATAACTTTGATATTCGTGCCTTGGCAGAGCCAAAGAGATTGTTTGCTACAGGCCGTAAAGTTGCCGAAGGTGGTAGCTTGACGGTTCTTGTAACAATGCTTACAAATACCGACTGGATAGACGAAGTAATTTACAGCGAATTTGTCGGCGTAAGCAACGTAGAAATCTATCTAGAAGAAGAGCCTACAGATATGCGCGTGTTCCCATCCATAAACGTCAACAAAAGCAGAACGCTTCGTGACGATTTGTTGATAACCAAGGAGCATTTTGAGGTTCTTACCCATTTGCGTAAAGGGCTAAACCGTGCCAATGCTACGTTGCCGGTAGTAGAGTTGATAGATATTCTAAAATATACTCCAACAAACAAAGAGTTTATCGAAACGTTTAATATTCTTAACAAAGAAAAGGTTCTATGAATAAAACTGTAGTAATAGGCATGAGCGGTGGTGTAGATAGTGCAGTATCCGCCATGCTACTAAAAGAGCAAGGTTACAATGTTATTGCCTTGTTTATGCACAACTGGGAAGAGCAAGACGAAAACGGTTGTTGTACTGCTGAGCAGGATTTTGACGACGTAAAAAAGGTGTGTGACGTTATTGGCATACCGTATTACTCTATCAACTTTGCAAAGCAGTATCAAG
>JAZQUN010000006.1:0-1544 GCA_045631385.1 Clostridia bacterium | reverse complement strand
TACACGGTGGCTTTTGTTTTTGCGTTGACAAAAAGGTGGTTATGGAGTATAATTTAACAAATGAAAGTGTGCCGTTGTAACGTAATTGTTGCAAAGGGCATATTGTATCAAAAGGAAGTAAGTAAATGGTACTAGACAACGTGTTGCAAGCAATGGGCAACACTCCACTTATCAGACTAAACAACGTTGTCGATAGCGACAGCGCGCAAATATTAGTAAAGGTAGAGAGCCTAAACGTAGGTGGATCTATCAAAACAAGAACAGCGCTTGCTATGATCAATGACGCAAAAGAGCGTGGCTTGATAGATAGCAACACTACTATTGTCGAAGCAACAAGCGGTAATCAAGGCATTGGTATTGCTTTGGTTGGTGCGGTGCTTGGCAACAAAGTTGTAGTAATCATGCCCGACTCGGTAAGTCACGAAAGACGCAAACTTGTTCAGCTTTACGGCGCTGAGCTTGTGCTTGTGCACGACGAAGGCAAGGTGGACGAGTGCTATCAAAAGTGCTTTGACTTGGCAGAACAAATGGGCAAAAAGCCAGGATATTTTTGGCTTCAGCAATTTGATAATCCCGAAAACTGCAAGGCTCATTACCAACAAACAGCGCAGGAAATCATCAATCAAGCAAATTGCACAATTGATGGCTTTTGTGCAGGCATTGGTACGGGTGGCACGCTGACGGGCATTGGCCAAGCGTTGAAACAAGCAAACAGTGACGTTGTTATTTGGGGAATTGAGCCAGCCAACGCATCGCCACTTACTGGTGGAGTGATAGGCTCGCACGTGCAAATGGGCATCGGCGACGGCATGATTCCATCTATTTTGGATAGACAAATTTTTGACAAAATAGAAACAGTTACCGACCAAGAAGCTATCCAAATGGCTCGTGACCTAGGAAGGCTAGAAGGTCTTGCTTGTGGCATAACCAGTGGCACAAACGTAGTAGTGGCAAAGCGTCTAGCAAAGATGCTTGGTCAAGGCAAAACGGTTGTTACAATTTTGCCAGATACAGCCGAAAGATATTTTTCCACCCCACTTTTTGAAGAGTAAAAAGTCAAAGCGTAGCAATTTTGCTACGCTTATTTTTTTAAATCATATTGACAAATGGCATTTGTAAATGTACAATATTGTTAATCACATTTAAGGAGAGCACTATGAAAAAACTACTTTCTGCACTTTTAGTAGCTGTGATGGTTTTGGCATTGTCCACCTGCTTGTTTGCTTGCGACAAAATGCCAGAAAAGCATCTCATTGTTGATGAAGACGGCAACTACGGTGGCACTATCAATGCCACGTTGTACGGCGAAGGCGCGCCACTAAACGGCAAGTACGACGTCAAAAAATCGCAGTATTTCAATGCGCCTGATTACTACAACATGCCAAGCACTGCAACACGCACAATTTTTCCAAATTTTCAACCATACCAACAACGTATGCAAGATAGTAGTGGCCTTGCTTGTACTTTGATGCTACTAAACTACTTTGGCGAAGATGTTCAAAACACCTACGACGAAGTTGCGCTAGTAAACAAATATGAGCAAC
>JAZQUN010000005.1:0-10028 GCA_045631385.1 Clostridia bacterium | reverse complement strand
CCCATGGGGAGTCCCAGCCAAACTCTTCGTCGCTTACGCCTTTCCACAAAGCAAAGTCAAGCGCTCCGGCCTTGGCTTCGTTTTCTTCGATACGAACACCGTTTAGCATGTCTTTTGTGTTGCGGTTAGAAAGTTTGCCGTAGCCAGCAAATTTATTGACGGAAAAGTACACTTCGCCACCAACTTCGTATGCAAAGCCCTTGGAAATCAAGCCCTCGATAAATGCGATAATTTCTGGAATATATTGGCTTACACGTGGTTTGTGATCGGCATCGCAAGTCAAAATGCGGCTCATTGTTTCGTCCGTTTGCTTGATGCGAAGGTCACTTAATTCCAATGGCAAAATGCCCATTTGGTTGGCTTGAGCAATGATTTTATCGTCAATATCGGTGTAGTTGCGAACGTAAGTTACGTCGTAACCCAAGAAGCGAAAGTACTCGGAAATCATATTGAATACAATGGCTTGTCTAGCGTGACCAAGGTGCGCATCACCATTTACCGTGATACCGCAAGCGTAAATTTTTACCTTACCTTCTTGGTGTGGGACAAACTCTTGCTTTTTTCTTGTCAATACGTTAAAGATTTTCATAAAGTTTTTTTACTCCGTAAAAATAGAATAACTATTGCCAGATGGCTTATATTACACTATTGTAGCACAAAAATTGCTTTATGTCACTAAAACGGTGTAGTAATTTATTGCAAATATTTGCCGTTTGTGGTAAAATTGTTAAAAAAGCCGTATTTTTGGCAAAAACACACAGAGGTAACTGTAATGATTGATATCAATCTAATTAGAAACGACGCAGCCGCTATTAGCAAAAGATACCTAAAACGCGGTAAAGAAATTGATTTTACTCAACTACTTGCTTGGGACGAACAACGCAAGTCTATCATTTCTACAGTAGAAAAAATGAAGGCAGAAAGAAATAAAGTTTCTGCACTTATTCCACAACTTAAAAAGCAAGGTCAAGACGTATCTGCTACCATCGCCGAAATGAAGGCTTTGGGTGACAAAATTGCAGAGATGGACAAGGAACTTGACGCTGTTAGTGCAAACATCCAAGACTTTTTGTTGCGCTTGCCAAACCTTCCTGACGAAGATTTGCTAGACGGTGGCAAGGAAAACAACGTTCCGGTAAAGGTTTGGGGAAATAAGCCACAATTTGACTTTGAACCTAAAAACCACGTAGAGTTGTGCCAAAGCCTTGGCCTAATCGACTACGAACGCGGTGCAAAGCTTGCTGGTAACGGCAACTGGATCTACACAGGCATGGGTGCAAGACTTGAGTGGGCATTGCTTAACTACTTTATCGACAGTCACATTGCAAGCGGCTACACATTTATGTTGCCACCTTACATGCTAAGCTACGAATGTGGTTTGACAGCTGGTCAATTCCCTAAGTTTGAAGAAGACGTTTACCACGTTGCAAACGCTGATGGCAAAAAGTTTATGCTACCTACAGCCGAAACAGCACTTGTAAACTACTACCGCAACGAAACTTTGGACGAAAGCCAATTGCCTAAGAAATTCTTTGGTTACTCTGCTTGCTTCAGACGTGAAGCTGGTAGCTACCGTGCAGAAGAGCGTGGCATGATCCGTGGTCACCAATTCAACAAGATTGAGTTGTTCCAATACACCACAGCCGAAGGCAGTGACGCTGCTTTTGAAGAAATGACGTCTATGGCTTGCAAGCTTGTAGAAGGCTTGGGACTACACTACCAACTATCTAAACTTGCAGCAGGCGACTGCAGCGACAGCATGGCTCGCACATACGACATCGAAATTTACATTCCTAGTATGAACATCTACAAGGAAGTATCCAGTGCAAGTAACGCTCGTGACTACCAAGCAAGACGTGGTAACATGCGCTACCGCAACGCTGACAAAAAGCTTCAATTTATGCACACACTAAACGCAAGCGGTCTTGCAACAAGCCGTGTGTTCCCAGCACTACTTGAGCAAAACCAAAATGCTGATGGCAGCGTAACCATCCCAGAAGTACTTCGTAAGTACCTTGGCGGATTGGAAAAACTTACACCAATTAAATAGCAAAGCAAAATAAAAGACTGACCAAATGCGGTCAGTCTTTTTTTTGTTGCTGCTAATTGAAATAGGCGATTATATAACTGTCAAAGGTGCATTGAACCATCATGTAGGCTTGCTCGTAGCGGTCGTAATACTTAATTCTGATTGTATTTTCGTTTACAAACTTGATTTTTACGTAAGAAACAACTACGTCCGTGCAAAGAGCCTTGTAGTATTTGTACTCATATTCGCCCGTTGTATAGTTGTAAGATACCGAGTCTTTGTAGTAATTGTATGTACCTACTAATTTTTTTGCTTCCCTAATCTTCATTCCGTTGCCGTATGTGCCGTCTGCATTAATGGCAGCACCGCTGTGATTAACTCCACCGCGGGCAACCCAAGCATTGTAGTCTGCTTCGGTACACTCCACACGGTCATCAAACTCAAAGACCACGTAGGACTCGGCTTCAAAGTCGGTGTAATTACTTTCGGTATATACAGCCATAACCCTTTTGTACGGTCTGTTGTATTCGTTGCCAAAGTAGCACAATGCAAAGATAATTGTTGCAATCAAGCACAAACTTACGATTAGAAAAACAATTCTTTTTTTAGTAAACATCTCTTTTGTAATATTAAACATTTTTGCCCCCTTGTTACTTGTTGGCAAGTTGATTTTCCAAGTCGGCGATTTTGTCTAGCAATGCTTGGTACTCGCTCTTGGTGATTGTTACTGTTTCTTGCACGGTTTCGGCTGGTGCTTCTACGCTGGTGGACTTTGCCTTGGAGCGGAGAATAGACTTCTTCTTGATGGACAAGATGATGGAAAATACTATCCAAACAATAGCTACAATGGCAAATAGTAGCCACATGTCGTTTTCGAAGAAAATTGGTAGTTCCAACAAAAGCAAAACTAGAGCAAGCTCAACGTAGAACAACGTTAGGTAGTTGATTATTTGCAATGGCAACAACTTTTTGCCGATTACAATAGCGTTACCAACAATTACGTTGAACAAAATTGTAATGGCAGAAATTACCCACGTCAAGTGGATATATGTGGTGTTTTTTTCGATATCAGACCAAATGAACACCAAAAACATCAATGATGCCAAGCCGATTAGACCTGCCGATACAAAGCCAAGTGGGTTTTTACGCGAAATAGCTTCCACCGCGTTGAGCAAAAACAAACCTGCAGAAAATACTACAAGCAAGGTTAGTAGTACATTGACCAAAAATGCCGAGAAATCGTCGTTGATAAACTCTGCTTTTAGGTTGATCATAAACAGGATACCAATTAGACCTGCAGTTGCTAGGCAAATGATGGTTACCATCGTAAGTATTTTTTTAAGTTTTTCGCTTGTCATAGAAATTTACCCCCTAAACAAACCTTTTTTTACATTATAGCAACAAAAAAAGTTGTAGTCAATAGGCAAATTAGAAAATATGAGCAAAATTTGGCGTAATTAAGTGAGGGACATACCCTAAAAGTTCCTTGATGACGCAAAGTTGAGCGTGCGCTGTATCGTAGGACTGCTTTTGCACATACGACGAAGTTTCGTACACACGCAAGTTTATTTCGTACACGTCTACGTGCGGCAAAAACAGCTCACTTTTTTCGCGAAGCTCTACCCACTCATCGCAAAAGGATTGGTAGGTTTCCACCGAAAGCGTTTGGTCGTTGCATTGCTGCAACAAATAATCTACCTGCTTGTGCAAATGTTTGTAATCGGCCTTTAGCACTAGCACTTCTACAACGCCACAAGCAACCAACAAAAGCAAGGCTACCAGCCCAAAGATAAGATTTTTGTTCATTGTACAAATCCCCCTACAACGTCTTCAAACAGCATACGTCTGCCCTTGTACTGAAAGGTTACCTTGTTTTGCTCGTCAATTGCCAAAATGATTACGTTTTTGACCTTTGCTCCTTTGCACTTTAGGTAGTGCTCGATTTTGCCTTTGCTAAAGTTGTGGCGCGCAATGTCGTCATCCGACCACTTGCCGTCTAGTATCAACGGAATTGGCAAGGTTTGTTGTTGCTCGGCAATTTGTTTGTTGGCAACTACCGTCAGTTGACCATTGGTTTCCATAAGCCCGTAGTCCACTTCTTCTAGCGAAAAGTGATTTGTAGAGCGTAACGCTTGCAACAAATCTCCCACTTGCATATTTAGTTGCTTCAATGCGTATACGTTGATGTTGCCTTTTTCTATCACCATAACCGGTTTGCCACTTATTACGCCTTGCATTTTGCTGTTTTTGGATAGTAGCAAAATTGCTTGGTGGATTACAAACATAGATAGTATCGCCACCACACCGTAGGTGATAGGTATCGACCTATCCGACATTGGTATGCAAGCAAGCTCGCTGATTACAAGGGTAATTACCAACTCAAAGGGCTCCATTTCGCCTATTTGACGCTTGCCCATAAGCCGCATTACAATAAGTAAAATAGTAAATAAGATAATTGCACGCAAAAAAATGATAATCATAGCACTAGTGTTGACGGACACAAAAATATTTATACCATATTTTGCTTTTTACATTGACTACTTTGCAAAACTTTGCTAATATATAGTTAGTACAGAGTAGAAATTTCGGGGTAAAGTGCCTTGCGTACAGGGAGTTGACGCAGGGACGAAAGTGCAAACTGCCATCGATTTTTCGCATCCCGCTGTAATACATAGGACAAACTTATTCTCCTTTGTGTACAAGGCGTAATTTTCCTGCTGTACTAAAGGAGTTTTTTTATGCAGGAATACAAATCTTGTTTTAGCAAAGGCTACTGGAAAAGTGCCTTGCATGAGTTTACCAACACAAAATCCATTGCCGTTTGCGCACTTTTTGTTGCGTTGCGTATTGCTGTAAAAAGCTTGCGTATCTACATTATACCAGGTGTGCTTCAAATTGGTTTTGACTTCATTGTCAACTCGCTTGGCTCAATGATTTACGGGCCACTTATGGCGCTTGTAGGCGGACTTATCAGCGACACCGTTGGTGCTGTGTTGTTCCCAAGCGGACCATATTTCTTCCCATATGCCCTAATTGAGATGGCTAGCGGATTTATATTTGCGTTGTTTTTGTATCGTAGCAAGCTGTCGGGCACACGCATAATTTTGTCACGCTTTAGCGTGGTTGCCATCTGCAACTTGTTTTTTACACCAATTGTAAACTACTGGTACGGCGTTGCATCGGGTAACGAAGCTGCATTGAAGCTGATTTCGGAAGCACGCATTATCAAAAACGTCTGCTTGTTGCCACTAGAAAGTCTAATTTTGATATTGTTTTTTGGCGGACTAGCCATCCCACTTGTGCGTCTAGGCGTTATCCCTGAAAAAAACAGAAAAAGCGACTTGTCTCTTTTGAAGGGTAAAATCAAAAATCCAGAAAAAACACAAAAACTTGTTGTTGACACAAACGACAAAAAACTGATAATTTACTGCAACAAGCCAATGAACGTCAACATGGAAAGCAATGTTAACACAGGCAAAACAACGCTAAAAATTAACTTGCGCAACAACAAAATCAACAAAACACTTGTATTGTTGGTGTTGTTGACTCTACTTGCAGTAGCAGCTCTTGCTCTTTACTACATTTACAAAACACAAAAATAGGACTTTGCAATGAAAAAAGGAAAAAAGATAATTCTATCAATTGTAGCAGTGCTTCTTGCGTTGGTGCTTGCTGTTGCGGGCTACTGTGCATACATTTTGCTAGCTTATTACCGCATCGAAGACAACCTTGTATTGAGTGTTGATGACGGCACCAACAAGATTGCTAGCACGGGTACAGCGTACAAAATATCCACCTACAACATTGGTTTTGGTGCGTATAGCCAAGATTACTCGTTTTTTATGGATAGTGGCTACAACCCCGACGGCTCGGTTGTAACAGGCAAACACGGTACTGCCGTTAGCAAAGATGAGTGTAACTTCAACACTACTGGTGCCATTGCAACGGTGACTGGTTTGGACGTGGACTTTGCATTGTTTCAAGAAGTTGACATCAAATCTACTCGCTCGTACAAGATAAACCAATACGACCTTATGAAACAGGCGTTTGATGGCTACGACACCACCTTTGCCGACAACTTCCACACGGCGTTTTTGCCCTATCCGTTGCACGATATGCACGGTGCAGTAAACGCGGGCATGGCAACATTTAGCAAGTATCAAATAGATAGTAGCGTCCGCAAAAGCTTTACCATTGCAACCGACCTTAGCAAGTTGTTTGACCTAGACCGTTGCTTTAGTGCAAACTTTGTACCTGTAGACAACGGCAAAACGTTGGTAATTGTAAACGTGCACATGTCTGCATACGATAAGGGTGGCGTGATTAGGCAGGTGCAAAAGCAAGAGTTGAGCAACTTTTTGCAAGAAATGACAAATCTAGGACACTACGTAATTGTTGGTGGCGACTACAACCACGATTTGCTTGTGTACAACCCAAGCTACAACTACACCGAAAGCCAAATTGCTTACAAAGATCAAATACAACAACTAAACCCCGACTGGTTGAAGCACTTCTTTGACCAAGATGGCAACCACGGATTGCCTAGCAACTACACCATTGTTGCTAGCAACAACGCCCCTACTTGCCGTGACGCATCAATGGAATGGGTGCCAGGGTTTAACTTTGTATCGGCTGTTGACGGATTTATTGTATCTAGCAACGTGCAAGTAAACTATGTACAAACGGTTGTTACACAAAATGGCAACAAGGGCATTGACGGATTTGCCTACAGCGACCACGAACCTGTGCTTATGGAGTTTGTCTTGAATTAACCATCACTTTACCACAACAAAAAAAGGACTTTGCCAAATGCAAAGTCCTTTTCTTTTTTTATTCAGTTGGTTTAGTACTTAACAACCCTTTTGCCTGTTGCAAAAGCACTTCTCTTTCGTCTTTGTATTGATGAAGCTTTTTTATGTATTTTACTCTAAACACAACGCCAAGTGTAATCATGATTGCACCAGCTAACATTGGTACTCCAAGTAAAACTGCAAACATTGCTTCGTAATCTTCAAAGAATGGTTGTGCAGCCCAAACAACGTAGCTATACAATACTGCAAACCAAAACAACAACGAGCCCCACACAAACGATGCTATGGTGCGTGGCTTATTTACTGTTTCACGATCTTTGTATTGGTTAAACAACGCTATCAAGCGCTCCTTGTTTGGCACGTCATTATCCATACAAAACGTCAAACGACATTTGTACGTATTGTCTCCGTCGTAGTAACTATCATTGCGGACTAACTTCCAACCGAAGTTTGCCCTTTCGATAACCTTTTCGCTGTATTGGTTTGCTGGACAAGTTACCACTTCTACCATCAATTTTCTCCTTGGCTGATTAGTGGCACGGATTGGTTTATCAACTTTGCTTGTTGCAAAAGCATTTGTCTATCTTGCTTGACTTGCTCTAGCTTTTTGACGTACTTCACACGGAAAACAATGCCCATAACAATCATAAACAATCCTATTACCCAAGGTGTGCCAAATACCAAAAAGGTTGTTCCTGCGTACTCTGGGTCGGTAATCATTTCTGCATCACCGATTGATAGAATATACAACAACAGTGAGGATATCCAAAACAACAACGAGCCCCACACAAACGATGCTACGGTGTGTGGCTTTTTTACCGTTTGTTGCACTTTATATTGATTGTATAGTCCAATCAAAGTTTCTTTGTTTGGGTTGCTTTCGTCCAGTTCAAAGGTTAGACGATAGTTTGTCAACACGTTATCTGTGGTGCGGTACTCTTCGCGCAACACTAGATTCCAGCCAAAAGCCGTTCTGTCTGCTACTTCTTGATTGTAGTCAGCAACTTTGCACATTACCGTTTCTCTCATAAAAGCACTTCTCCTTGTGATTATTCTTCTACAATGTCTGATGTGTCGTCAGCTTCGACTGGCTCTTCCGCAGTTGGTTGAACGTTTCTTTGTGGAAGCTGATCTACGTGATATTGTCTCATTTCTGTTTCGCCGTTTTTAAGAGCAACCCTTGCCTTTACTGTTTGGCGAAGCATATCTACGCTTTCCACAACGGCAAGACCTTCTTCCATGTTAAGCTCTGCCCCTACCTTTGGCATAAGTTTGAGTGTTTCGGCATAGTACTCGTCTTCGTACTTTAGGCAACACATAAGTCTGCCACATAGACCGGATATCTTGGTTGGGTTAAGCGACAAACCTTGGTTTTTTGCCATCTTGATGGATACACGGCAGTCACAGGAAAAACTGTTGCAGCAGCAAGGACGACCACATGGTCCAAGACCGCCTACTACCTTGCATTCGTCCCTGATACCAATTTGGCGCAACTCAATACGAGTGTGAAATTGTCCTGCAAGATCCTTTACAAGTTCGCGAAAATCTACGCGGTTTTCGGACGTAAAGGAAAAAATAAGTTTGCTGCCGTCAAAGGTGTACTCGGCATCGACTAGTTTCATATCTAGACCGTGTTTTTCTATCTTTTCTTTGGCAATGGCCATTGCACCATCACGCTTAGACACGTTGTCGTTGTACTGTGCAACGTCCTTTTCCGTTGCCTTTCTGATTACTGGCTTAAGCGTGCCGACAATCTTTTCTTCGCCTACTTCGCTGTTGGCGATACTTACTACGCCGTACTCTACGCCACGGGCAGTTTCGACAATAGCACCGTCGCCTTTATCAAATTGTATGTTGTTGGGATCAAAGTAATATACTTTGCCTACTCCCTTAAATTGAATTCCTACTATATTCGGCATCTGTATTTAACCTCCGACATTTCTATTGCAAGCTTGTCCATTTCGACAGTAAAGTTGCCACCGTTAGACAAGCGTTTGTTTGTTTGATTAAGTTTTTCTATGCACACTAGCGCGGCTTGTATCGAGTAGTTGTTGCATATGTTTTGTAACTGTTCTCCGTACTCACTCAACAAACACAAGTTAGGTGCTACACGGTAAGTTACGCTTTGGCTCAAAAGCAAGGTTAGTTGCGACAAAATTTTGTCATGCACACTACTGTTTTGGCAAATTGCAGATACATATGGCAACGCCGTCTTGGTTGACGTCATCTTGGTCAACAAATCCATTGCTAGATCAAACGCATCAAAGTAGCAGTTATCCACTACTATCTTTTTGGCTTGAGCAACGTCACTTGCCAAAGCAGAAGCCAACTGTGCGTATTGCTTTTGGTAGCCTTCAGCAACTAGTTGTTGACAAATTTGTTGTGGCGACACCTTGCCTTGCGTAAGCACTTGACAACGGCTAAGCACGGTGTTGAACAAGCTGTGTGCATTTTCTACCGCAATAAAGATATATACGTTTGCAAGTGGCTCTTCTAGTGTTTTTAGCAACTTGTTTTGCCAGACAGCACCTGTTGTGCCAGCAACCGAATCGGTAGCATCTATGGTGAAAACTCGCACGTTGCCACTGTCTACTGGACGCTTGATACTTTCTTCTACCAAAAGCTGTACGTCAGCAACGGTAAGTTTGTTTTTTGCCGTATCGGTTGGTAGGCTGATGCAGTCTGCGTGGTTGCTTTGATCTATTTTTTTGCAAGTCAAACACTGATTGCAACCGTGACTGTCACACATTGCAACCTTTGCACACTCGACAAGCAAACTTTTTGCTACGCTCTTTTGACACTCGACAACGTAGGCGTGAGATGGCTTGCCACTAGCAAATAGTGTTTTTAATTGCGAAATAACTTGCATTTACAAAATTCCTTTTTGTTTCAAAGCGGTGATAATTTTGTTGTGAGTTTCTTCTACTGTACCCGATGCATCAATGCAGATAAATGTATCTGGATTGCTTTGTGCAAAGTGCTTGTAGCCAGCATACACACGTTGGTGGAAACTAAAATCTACGTTTTCCATACGGTCGTTTTTGTCTTGACCGCCCTTGCGCTTGAAGGCATCTTCTGGCGACAAATCCAAAAATACTACGTATTGTGGAGTGTACTGTCCAATAGCTAGCTCGTTTAGGTGTACGATAGTATCCAAATCAATTCCACGTCCAAAGCCTTGATAAGCG
>JAZQUN010000004.1:0-1708 GCA_045631385.1 Clostridia bacterium | reverse complement strand
AAAGAAATTGTCGAAATCAAGGTAGCCAAGCTTGACAAGTACTTCCCAAACAACACCGCAACTGCAAAAGTGGTAATGACAGACTTGGGAAGACAATGCAAAATGGAGCTTTCCATCATCTACGAAGGCGTGCAAGTCCGTGCTGAAGTAATCGGCGACACAATGTACTACAACATTGACGACTGCTTGCCAAAGATCGAACGTCAAATTGTCAAACACCGTGGTAAGCTTAACAAAAAGAAGAAAATGCCACCTGTTGACGACTACGCATTCATTTCCGACGTAGAAATGGAAAAAATTGAAATTGCAAAGACTAAAAAGTTCCCTGTTTCAGCTATGTCTCCAATCGAAGCGGCTGAAAACCTAGATATGCTAGGTCACGACTTCTACTTGTTTATCAACCAAGACACCAACAACGTAGAGGTTGTCTACCGTCGTAAAGATGGTGCAATTGGTCACCTTCAACCACACAGATAAGGAGTTTTTAACCGATGTTACTATCGTTTGTACAAACAACGGCTAATGCGTGGCAAAGCTTTGTCACGCTTTTTGCCGAAATGTCGCCATATGTATATGCCCTATTTATTTTGGGTATCATCTTTTGTGTAATCGAAATGGCAATGCCAGGCTTTGGCGTATTTGGCATTTTGGGTCTTGTGATGGTAGTGCTTGCCATCGTTTTGCGTATGGTAGCTGGCGGCAACGCATGGATGCTACTGTTTATGGTGTTGATATCCGGTACTATCATAGGTGTAGCCTTTGTAGTGGTTGGTCGCTCCATCAAGCAAGGCAAATTGTCCAAGACGGAAATTTTCAACGTGGGCACGGCAGTATCCACAGGTGTTACGCAAGGCACAAAGGATTTTTCTAACCTTGTAGGCAAGCAAGCAACAACCATCAACGCATTGCGCCCTGTTGGTCAAGCTCGCTTTGAGGACGGCTCAATTGTAGACGTCATTGCACACAACGGCTTTATCGAAGCCAACACCAACGTAAAAGTAATCCTTGTTGAAGGACAAAGGGTAGTAGTAGAACAAATCTAACCAAAGGAGATATTTGTCACAATGAACACATTTGACCCAATTTATGCAGTGTTGATTATCGTAGGAATACTGCTTTTGCTGTTTTTGATTTTCATTCCTATCGGCGTATGGTTTACAGCGCTTATCAGTGGCGCACCAGTACGTATGGGAAGACTTATCGGTATGAAGATGCGTCGCATCCGTTACAAGATGCTTGTTGATGCATACATCCGTGCTAAAAAAGCCGGTCTTGACATTGACATTTCCGAGTTGGAATCCCACATCATGGCAGGTGGTAACGTATCCAACGTTGTAAACGCCCTAATTTCCGCACACAGCGCAAACATTGATTTGAGTTTGCAAAGTGCAAAGGCTATCGACCTTGCCGGTCGTGACGTTCTAAACGCCGTAAAGGTATCTGTCAACCCTAAAGTAATCGAGACACCAATCATTTCCGCCATTGCCAAAAACGGTATCGAGTTGCGCGTAAAGGCGCGTGTAACAGTACGCGCTAACATCTCTCGCTTGATAGGTGGTGCTGGTGAAGAAACTATCATTGCCCGCGTTGGTGAAGGTATCGTTACAACCGTTGGTTCATCCGAAACTCACAAAGAAGTTTTGGAAAACCCAGACTTGATTAGTAAAACAGTACTTCGCAAAGGCTTGGATGCTGGTACAGCGTTTGA
>JAZQUN010000003.1:0-2565 GCA_045631385.1 Clostridia bacterium | reverse complement strand
AATCTACACCTAGGTCGTCAATAACCAAAACGCCTGTGCCGTCTGTTAGTACCAAACCGTTTTGTGGTCTGTTGTAAGTTGTAACTGTTTGTGCTGCAAAGCCACCGATTACACCTTGAATCTTGATTTGTGCGCCGTGTTCGGACGACAAGATTTCGCCAATGGACATCAAGCTGTACTTAACTACAACGTCGTATGTCTTTGTTTGTGGTGCGTGGTTGCCAGCTGTCAATGTCAAAAGCAATACAACTGTTTCGTCGGCAGATACGCTGTTGATTGTTGCAACGTTGTCTGTGATTGTGATTGCTGTACCTGTTTGAACTGTCCAGTTGAACTCTACGCCTGGTTGAAGTTCGTAAGCGGTTGGCAATTCTAGGCTGGAATATACGCCATCTGGAAGTTGAGTTGCTACCCAGTCAAAGATAGAATCTGCTACTTCTGCCAAGTTTGGAACTTTTTGCTCTACTGTGCCAACAGGAGTTACTTCCCAACCAAGTGTGGAGAATGCTGTCAAGATTGCTTCAAACTCTACAGATTTACCAACAAGGGATTGGAATTGTGCTACTGCTGCTGCGGAAACGACTACAGAAGATCCGTTGTACGTTACCTTGTATGTTTCACCAACCAACTCTACCATACCAGAAAGCTTAACGTAACCGTAGAAGCTGGATGGTAGTACTGTTTCGCCGTACAAATTAGCAATTTCTACTTCTTGAACTTGTACTGCTGCATTGCCAGAAGACTTAACTTCGCTTGTTGTAGCTGTGAAGCTTGGCATTTTCCAGTTGGTTGCAAATGCGATAGTACCAGTAACAACAACTTGATCGCCTAGTGCTACTGTTGTTGCATCGTTTACAAAGATAGATGCTGTACCATCGTTGATGTAGTAACCGTTGGATGCTGTTTGATATACAACACCAGATAGAGTATACGTATCACCATCTTTACCGTAGGAAACAGCCTTGTTGACGGATGTAACTGTAACCACATCGTCACCGCCTTCTACCGGTGGAACGTAGTTTGCGTCTAGATCACCACAGTGTACACATGCACCGTTTTCGTAATAGTGACTGCAAGAGTTGCCTGCGTTGAAGTTTGGATCAACTTCGCCACAATCCTTACATGCGCCATTTACATAGTAGTGATTACATGGTGCTGGAGCGTAATCAGGATCGGCTTGGCCACAATTGATGCAAATACCGCCTTCGTAGAAGTGTTGGCAACCACAAGCTGCTAGCATTGCCACGGAAAGACAAAGAATTGTTGCAAGAATTGCAAACAAAATTTTTCTATTCATGTTTGTTCCTCCATAAAATATTTACAGTTTACCTACTTGAAAGAACTGATTTGGTAGGCAAACAAAATTTACAAAATTAGTCGATATCTACGTGTGTTACAGGTTTGTGCTCTGCCTTGAACCACTTCATATTTGCCAAAGCGTTTTCTACACTACCTGTTGTGTAGATTTCTACAGTGCCAGGTTGGTTGCTGTCGTTTAGCAAGCCTTGCTCTGCAAGAATTTTACCGAGATGTTTACCTGTTGGTTCGCCGCATGCAACGTAGTTGATGTCACCCAATACTTTGCGCATTTGTGGCTCTACCAAAGAGAAGTGTGTGCAACCGTGGATAAGTGTGTCAAAGCCTTCGTCTTTGATTTCTGCAAGTTTATCTGCAACAATTTTGTCGCCTTTTGGATCGTCTAGATCGTTGTTTTCGACAAAATCTACAAATTCGCTACAACGAAGTGGAACTGGTGTAACGTTTGCATCAGACAAAAGTTGTTGGTAAATACCATTGTTGATGGTTGCAATTGTTGCTAGTACTGCAACTTTGTTGTTTTTGGTTGTGTCAATAGCGTGTTGACATGTTGGTTGAATAACACTGATTACTGGAACGTCTGTTGCCTTTTGTGCTTGAGCAATGTGGATAGACGCTGTGTTGCAAGCAATTACGATGGCTTTTGCGCCTTTGCTTGCCAAGTGAGATGCAACTTTGTATACTCTTTCGCCGATTTGCTCTGGAGTTTTTGTGCCGTAAGGACAGTGACCTTGATCGGCAACGTAATAGAAATTTTCGTTTGGATACAACTTGATCATTTGTTCCAAAACTGTAAGTCCGCCAATACCGGAGTCAAATACGCCGATAGGTCTTTTTGATTGATTCATTTGTAGTCCCCTTTGCTTATTTACTGATAGTTTGTTTTTTGTGGTTTTAATTGTACCCACGGGGCACGGGTGTGCCCCGTGGAGTGACAACTAATTTAGTTTAGTTTGCTGTATAAGTAATTATGCAGCTACGTAAGGTGCAAGTGTGCAGCTTACTGGAACCATGCCCATGTTTGTGTTACCGTATGCGGATGCGAACAATACGATTTCACCAACAAGTGGGTGAGCGTTACCTGCAACGGAGCTTGCAGACCAACCTGCAGCGTTAGCTTCGCCAACCAATGCAGCCCACCAGTTTGCACCAAGAGTGTGTTCACCAGTCATACCCTTTACAACTACTGCTTTAGCAGAGTAGGAAGATGATGCAAATGTGTATCTGATAGCAGGAAGACCTGTGCCA
>JAZQUN010000002.1:0-24987 GCA_045631385.1 Clostridia bacterium | reverse complement strand
GGATCGTAGCCATGTCGTTCTGTGGGCCAAGGAGTTGTTAACAGGTCTTGTCTTCCTAAGACCGCTTGGCCTCCGACTTATGATGGGACACCGTGGCTGTCGTTTGGCAGTTACCTATCCCGAAATTACCGCAATGCAAACACGTGCCGTAATGCAAGCAGCAGTAGCGGTACAAAGACGTAATCCAACGTGGGATGTACAGCCGGAAATCATGATTCCGCTAATTAGTGAAATCAAAGAGCTTGCCTTTGTAAAGAGCGTTGTTGTAAGCGTTGCTAATCAAGTACTTGCAGAAAACAACATGCAAATGAACTACCACGTAGGCACAATGATCGAAGTGCCACGTGCCGCTTTGACTGCCGACGAAATTGCAACCGAAGCCGAGTTTTTCTCCTTTGGTACAAACGATTTGACACAAATGACTTTTGGTTTTTCTCGTGACGATGCCGGCAAGTTTTTGTCTAGCTACTACGACAAAAAAATCTACGAAAACGATCCGTTTCAACGCTTGGATAAACACGGCGTTGGCAAACTTATCGGTTACGCTTGTCACCTTGGCAAACAAACTCGACCAAACATCAAATTGGGCATTTGTGGTGAGCACGGTGGCGACCCATCAACCATCGAGTTTTGCAACGACGTAGGACTATCCTACGTATCTTGTTCGCCATACCGCGTACCAATTGCACGCTTGGCATCAGCGCAAGCCGTAATCAAGAAAAAGGACCACCACGAAGTCCCATTCTCCGCAAAGCTATATTTGGTTTGATTCCAAAACATTTACAAAAAGAAACAAAAGCCCCAGTTTTTGGGGCTTTTTATATTATTTCAGAGCAAAGTTTGCTTGTCAAATTTAACCCAAAGTGTTGATAGAAATCCACTTTTGTGGTATAATTTATCGCATAGCTAGCCACACGCACAAACAGTAGCGCCAATGCACAATTTTGCATAGTGGTGGTGCATAAACAGTATCTTTCCGTAGCGTAACGGGATAACGCAGTCGCCTCCTAAGCGACCGATTTGGGTTCGAGTCCCGACGGGAAGGCCAATAAAAGAGCTTGGAATTGTTTCCAGGCTCTTTTTTGCGATTTTTAATCCTGATATTAGATTTTTAGTTGATACTTTTGGCTTGGGATGCTTAAAAACTAAATAAAACAACTGTATACATAGCTAAAAACCTTTCAGTTTTCAAAAAAAGTAAACTTTTGTTTAATATTCTGTTGAAAAGTGAAATACTTTGTGGTATAATTACATTATATTTCTTCCCGAACTTTTTCGGGGGGGGTGTGAACAAACAACGAAACGAAGGTAAAATATGTGGAAAAAACCTAGACACAAACTAGTGCCTGCAGTAGTAATGCCATTTTTTAGAGCATACGGCAGACGCAAATACGGATTAAAGTTCCCCAAGCAAAAAGATTTTGTCGAAGGCTCGGTAGTGCTTTGCAATCACACAACAGTATACGATATGTTTCATATCCATTCATTGTTGCGCACGCCAGTTTACTACATGGCAAGCATCGATTTGTTTGAGCACGCAGTAATTGGCAAAATGCTAGCATACTTTTTTGCACCAATTCCAAAGGAAAAAAGCAAAAAAAGCGACATATCCGCCATTAAAAACTGTGTACGTGTATCCAAAGAAAACGGTACAATTTGCATTTTCCCAGAAGGCAACCGTACGTTTTCCGGTAAACTTTGCAACGTAGACGAGTCCATCGTCAAGCTTATCAAGATGCTCAAAAAACCGCTTGTTTTGGTAACGTTGACCAACGGCTTTGGCGTAGATCCACGTTGGAGTCACAAAGCACGCAAGGGCAAGATGAGTATCGACGTAGCAAAAACACTCTCCTACGAAGAGTACAAAGATATGCCAAACGACGAGCTTTACAAAATAATTGTAGATACCCTTGCTGTAGACAACCTTGCAAAAGATATTTGGGTAACCAGCAAAAAAAGTGCGGAATACATCGAGCGTGTAGTATACGTTTGTCCAAAGTGTGGCAAGATGCACACGCTATCCAGCAAAGGTCAGTACGTAAATTGTAGTGCATGCGGATTGTCTGTTCGCTACAACGAAGATTTGACAATGTCTGCCAACTGGCAAGATTTCCCATTTACCTATCTATACCAATGGTACGACTGGCAAATCGAGCGTATGTTTGGCTTCGACATCGATACCACCGAGCCAATCTTTACCGATGACGCCGGCTTGTATCACCCACGCATGTACAAACGCAAGCAAAAGCTGGGTACAGGCAAAATAACTATCTACAACGACAGATTTGAGTTTGTACTCAAAAAGCAAACCGTAACAATTCCATTTGACAAAATAGAAGCTATCACAATGGTTGGCAAAAAGAAGATGAACATCTACTTCGACGGCAAAACTTACCAAACTTTTGGCGACGAAAGACTAAATCTTCTAAAATATATGCATTGGTTCTACACCGTAAAAAACAAAAAGGAAGGACTAGATTATGACAACAAAGGCTTTATGGGACTATGAGATTTGGCACTTTATATTGCAACTAGGTATCATTTTTGTATCCATTTTGTTGGGCAACGTTTTGCGCAGAAAGGTTAAGTTTGTCAAAAACAGCTTGCTACCTGCTAGCGTAATTGCAGGCATATTAGTGTTTGCACTAAAGTTTATTCCGCAAGTGGCAGAAGTGGTAGACTCATCCTTTATGGAAAGCATGACGTATCACTGCTTGGGCTTGGGCTTTATTGCCGTATCAATGAAGTCATCTCCAAAGCAAAAGGACTCCAACAAGCTAGTAATCATGGATAGTGGTATTGTTACTGTCAACGGTTACTTGGTGCAAGCAATTTGTGGTTTGGGACTAACTATCGTTATGTACTTGACAGTATTTAAGGATTTGTTTGCAGCATCCGGCTTGCTACTGCCAATGGGCTTTGGTCAAGGCACGGGTCAAGCGCTAAACATTGGCAAAGTGTTTGAGTCGCTTGGCTTTGAAGGTGGTGCAGGCTTTGGCTTGTCAATTGCGGCAGTGGGCTTTTTGGTAGCCTGCATCGTGGGCGTAATCTATATGAATATATTGCGCACAAAGGGCAAACTTAAATTGCAAGAGCAACGCATCGAAAAGGCTAAAAACTTGCCAAAAGATATCTACGCCGATGACGAAACTCCGCTTGGCGAAGCAGTAGACAAAATGACCATCCAATTTGGTGTAATCATTTTGATTTACGCTGTAACGTGTGGCGTTATGTACGGCTTAAGCTGGCTAGCGGTTAAGTATTTGGGCAACTTTGGTGTCAACACCATCAGACCACTTGTGTTTGGCTTCAACTTCTTGTTTGGTACACTTTTTGCCATGCTAGCAAAAAAGATTATGTCCAGCTTCAAAAAGGGCAAAATCATGCGCTACACACACATCAACAATCACTTGATGGATCGTCTATCCGGTTTGTTCTTTGATGCAATGGTAGTAGCAGGTATTGCGGCTATTGACTGGCAAAACCTAAACGACTTGTGGATTCCACTAATTGTAGTTTGCGTAGTTGGTGCAGTTGCAACCTTTGCTTACGTAAGATTTATCTGCTTCAAGGTTTATCCGGATTACCCATACGAAGCATTTTTCAGCTACTTTGGTATGCTAACAGGTACGGCATCAACAGGTATGATTTTGCTTCGTGAACTTGATCCTAATTTGGAAACACCAGCAGCCAACAACCTTGTTATGCAACAAATTCCAGCCATCGCATTTGGCGCACCAATACTTTTGCTAGTGCCATTTGCAGGTCAAGGCTGTGATAGTGGCAACATCACCAATTCGCTAATTGTTTTGGGTGTATGTGTAGGCTTGTTTGTTGTTTACAACCTAATTTTGATGAGAAAAGTTATTTTCAAAAGAAAAAGCAAACTTCCAAAAAACAACTAACTAATCCAACGGGCAAGACGTAGCGCTTGCCCTTGTTTTTGCTCAAAATATGCCAAAAATTTGCTAAAAAATGAAAAAACAGCGTTCATTTTTACAAAATTTCGTAAAAAGTGTTGACTTGCAGCAAAAAAAGGCGTATCATATATACACATTTTAAGATAGAGGTGCGATTTGCATCAGTACTTTGTGGTCTTGGCAAATGACTGCAAACGAAAGGGTACGTCGCCGAAATCCAATTTGCTCGCCAAAGCATTTGGGTTGGGACAAGGCAAAATATGTCTTGTACTGTCACAAGAAATTGTGGAGTGCTATCAAAATCGATTTGTAATTTATTTACTGCGGTTTGGGCATTCCTACCGCAGTTTTTTGTTGTAGGAAAAGATGTGGTGTAGTGGTTGCCTCAAATCACAAAACAGTAAAAAGGAGAAAACTAAAATGAAAAAAATTCTTGCACTTGTACTAGTAGTACTAATGGCTGTAACAGCTCTATCACTTGTTGGTTGTGGCGCTAATGGCGAAGCTGACCTGGAAAACGTACTTGCTAAAGGCAAACTTGTAGTAGGTATGGAATGCGCATACGCTCCATACAACTGGGCAACAAACACAGAAAGCGAATATACTGCTACTGTATCCAACGGCACATACGCTGATGGTTACGACGTTCAAATTGCAAAGCTAATTGCTGAAGAACTTGGCGTAGAACTAGAAATCAAAGCTATCGAATGGGACGGTTTGATTCCTGCATTGAATGCTGGCGAAATTGACATGATTATCGCAGGTATGAGTCCAACAGCAAAAAGAATGCGTAGCATTGATTTTTCTAACACATATTTTGATTCCAACTTGGTAATGGTTGTTCGTGTTGACGGCAACTACACAAATGCAACGTCTATTCAAGATTTTTCCGGTGCAAAAATCACAGGTCAACTTAACACATTCCACTACGACGTAATCGACCAAATTGAAGGCGTAAACAAGCAAGTTGCTCTAGCTGACTTTGCAGCATTGATGCTTTCTTTGAAGAGTGGTGCTATTGATGGTTACGTTTGCGAACGTCCAGGTGCTGTATCTGCAGTTGCATCCAACAGCGAATTTACATACGTAGAGTTTGCAGAAGGTAACGGTTTTGTTTGCGATCCTGCTGATTCTTCCATCTCCGTTGGTCTACGCAAAGGTAGCACATTGACAGAAAAAGCTAACGCTGCTATTGCAAGACTTACAACAGCACAAAAGAATCAAATGATGGACGACGCTATTTCTCGTCAACCATCTGCTGAATAATTTATAAGGTAATCTAACGGTAAAATAATGGGAATTTTTAATTGGCTAATCGAAGTCTTTCCAGAGTACTGGATATCCTTTTTGAAGGGTACGGGATACACTCTGGCAATGGCTCTAACAGGTACACTAATCGGTTTTGCAATAGGTTTGTTGGTAGCAATTGTTCGCACAATCCCAACACCTAGCAAGGCTAGTTGGGCTAGAAAAGCCTTCAAAAAGGTAGTAGATTTCTTGCTTTCATGCTACGTAGAAATTATAAGAGGAACACCAATGTTGGTACAAGCACTTATTATTCACTACGGCTTGTTTGTATATCTCGAAATCCCAAGCCTTTTGTCTGCAATCATCATCATTTCTTTCAATACTGGTGCATACATGGCAGAAATTGTCCGCGGTGGTATCATTTCCATCGACAACGGTCAGTTTGAAGGTGCACAAGCATTGGGTATGACACATTGGCAAACAATGACGCAAGTAGTATTGCCACAAGCAATTCGCAACATCATGCCATCTGTATCCAACGAGTTTGTCGTAAACATCAAGGATAGCTCGGTTTTGAGCGTAATTTCTATTGTAGAGCTTATGTTTGTAGCAAAGCAAGCAGGTGGCGCATATGCCGATTACTTGCCAGCATACGTCATTTGCGCATTGGTGTACTTGGTACTAACATTTACAACAACACGTATCTTGCGTTTGGTAGAAAAGAAACTTGCGGGCAGCAGCACGTACGTTATTTGTGGTTCGCAATCTAACCCAGATGCCGAAATCCACGTCAACAAGGAGGCTTAATTATGGCAAACTACATTCTACAAATTAAGCAACTTGCAAAGACTTTTGGCGACAACGAAGTGCTAAAAGATATCAACATCAACGTGCAAAAAGGCGAAATCATCAGCGTAATCGGCTCATCTGGTAGTGGCAAAAGCACAATGCTTCGATGCATCAATTTGCTAGAAACAGCAACCAGCGGTCAAATCTTGTTTGAAGACAAAGACATTTTGTCTGGCGAAGTAGACGTCAATGCCTATCGCACAAAGGTTGGCATGGTGTTCCAGTCTTTCAACCTATTCAACAACATGAACGTGCTTAAAAACTGTATGGTTGGTCAAATCAAAGTGCTTGGCAGAAGCAAAGAAGATGCCGAAGTCAACGCTATGAAGTACTTGACCTTGGTAGGCATGGATAAGTACATCAATGCACGTCCAAAGCACCTATCTGGTGGTCAAAAGCAACGTGTAGCTATTGCACGCGCACTTGCTATGGATCCCGAAGTTTTGCTATTTGACGAGCCAACGTCAGCACTCGATCCCGAAATGGTAGGCGAAGTACTAGACGTAATGAGTACTCTTGCAAAAAGTGGCCGTACAATGATTGTCGTTACTCACGAAATGGCGTTTGCGCGCGACGTATCCACACGAGTAGTGTTTATGGATCAAGGCGTAATTGCTGAAGAAGGCACACCAGAGCAAATCTTCACAAATCCAACCGAAGAGCGCACAAAACAATTTTTGTCCAGAGTTTTGTAAACAACACTTGACAAGCATTTTTATAGTGTTATAATATAGTTATTAATAAATATTCTTTGGGGCGTGGTGCAATTCCACACCGACGGTATAGCCCGTGAACAAATACCTTTTGTATTTGCTGAGCAGTTGAAATTACTGCGCCGACAGTATAGTCTGGATGAGAAAAGAATGTGTACACTGGCTATGTATTTTGCTTTGCCCCACAATATTGTGGGGCAATTTGTGTATACCGCTGCAACAAAAGGAGCAAATATGTCAACAAAAACAAACAAAATCTTTTCTGTAGAAAAACTCGCCGTAACAGGCATCTTGACAGCAATTTCTTGGGTGCTGTACATGTATGTCAAGTTCCCATTGCCTTTCTTCTTTCCATCATTTTTGGATATTCAATTTTCTGATATGCCGGCATTGCTTGGTGGATTCGCATGGGGACCAGGAGTAGGTTGTGCCATCGTAATTTTGCGTGGCCTACTCAAAATGCCTTTCAGTGGAACGGCTTGCGTTGGCGAAATTGCAGATATCATCATTGGTCTTGCACTTGTTTTGCCATCATCCATCATTTACAAAAAGGTCAAGAGCAAAGGTGGTGCTATCATTGGCTTGTTTGCAGGCAGTTTTGTAGGCATCATGGTTTCGGCGGCAGTCAACCGTTACATGCTTATCCCACTTTACATCCAACTTTGGTTTGGTGGCAGTTGGGAGCCATTGCTTGGCATGGTAAGGGGATTGTATCCTGACGTTACCAAAGATACTTTCTACCATTACTACATTTTGTTTGCAACAATTCCGTTCAATGCATTGCGTTGCTTGATTTGTGGTCTGGTTACCTACTTTGTGTACAAGCCACTATCCAAGGCATTGCACTGGGAGTTTAAGCACAAGAAAAACACTGCCGAGTCACTCCAACCAAACGTCAACGTGTACCAAACCAACAGCGAGCAAGAAACCATTGACCTTGGCGCTCAACTTGGTGCAACCTTGGTAGGCGGACAGGTTGTAGTGCTATCGGGCGACCTTGGTGCAGGCAAGACTCACTTTACAAAGGGTATCGCAATTGGTATGGGCGTTGATGAAACCATCACCAGTCCAACGTTTGCTATTCACAACGTTTACCACGGCGCACAATTTACTCTAAACCACTTTGATTTCTACAAAATCGAAAGCGTCGAAGAAGTAGAAAACCTTGGCTTCGACGAAATTATCGGCGACACCAACGGCGTTTGCGTAATGGAGTGGTGGCACAACGTTGTTCAGCTTGTCCCTGCAAAGCGCATCGAAGTAGAAATTACTACGCTAGAAGAAAACAAACGACAAATCACAATTACACGCACGGAGTAATATGAACATACTACTTATCGACAGCACTTCGGACAATTTAGTAGTTGCCGTAGTGCAGGATACAACTGAATACGTCAATGTTTTGTGTAAGCAACGCAACCAAACAAGCTCAACCTTGTGCGGATATGTCGACGAAGTGCTAAACAAGGCGGGCGTCACCTTTGATCAGCTTGATGCCTATGCTTGCAACGTTGGTCCAGGCAGTTTCACTGGTATCCGTATTGGAGCTGCAACGCTAAAGGGCTACATGATGGCAGCACCAAAAAAGTTGATAGCATTTGACAGCCTGTACATGCTTACAGAGGGCAAAGGAAAGGCGATTATTGATGCTGGCAACGGCTACTACTATGCAAAGTATCGCTTCAAAAAGGTGGTGGCAAAGCCACAACTAATTGCATACAACGACAGACGTGCCAAAAATGCCAAGCAATTTACCAACGTTGACGAGCATATTAGCAAACTATTAAAGGTTGTTCGTAGCCTTTACAAAAAGGGTGCATTTGTCGATCAACTATCCCCAATTTACATCAGACGCAGTCAAGCGGAGGATAACCTTGCTAAAAACTCTTGAAAACACACCGCAAAACGTAGAGCAAATTGCCTACATCGAGCAAACATGCTTTGGCGAAGAAGCTTGGAGCAAATCTTTGGTCGAAGGCGAATTTGCTAACACCTTTTCTACCTTCGTAGCATATATTGTATCAAATACAATCGTAGGCTACGTAAGTTTTCGTGCTGTTTTTGAAGAAATGCAGGTCGGTAACGTCGCCGTTTTGCCACAATATCGCAGACAGGGTATTGCAAAGCAACTTGTAGAGCATGCTTGCTCCGTTGCCAAGCAACAAGGTTGCGAACTAGCCGAGCTAGAAGTCAACACGGCAAATGATGGTGCGGTTGCTTTGTACCAGGCTTGTGGGTTCAGCATTGTTTCCACCCGCAAAAACTACTACCCAAAGAGCAGTCACGGTAGCAAGGATGCGTATTTAATGACGTCAAGGCTGTAATAAATGAATACTTATTTTACCAAAGAAGAGAAGGGCAACAAGGCCCTTCTCTTTTTGCATGGTTGGGGATGCGATGGAGCAATTTTTAAGTCCATTGCTACGCACCTTAATTGTACTAGTTATCTAATTGACATTTGGGGATTTGGCAACAGCGACACTCCGCCAACAGCGTGGGATGTGGTTGACTACGCACGCCAATTAAAGACTTTTTGCGATGAGCAAGGACTAACACGGTTTTCAATTGTGGCGCACAGTTTTGGCGCAAGGGTGGCAATTGTTTTTGCAAGCAAATATCCGCAAATGGTAGAAAACCTGCTTATATGTGGCGGTGCGGGGCTAAAAAGGGCAAATATCAAGCGATGGCTACGAGTTGTTCGCTACAAACTGGCAAAAACATTGTCGAAATTTGGCGTAAATTGTCGTATCCCGCAAGGCAGTGCCGATTACCAGGCGTTAGACGGTGTGATGAAGGCTACTTTTGTCAAGGTTGTCAACCAAGATTTGTCATGCTTTGCTAAATGCGTTAGTTGTCCAACCTTGCTTGTTTGGGGCAAAAGAGATACCGAAACGCCCTTGTGGATGGGCAAAAGGTACAACAGGCTTATTGACAACTCTGCATTGGTTACCTTGGATGGTGGTCACTTTGTCTTTTGCGAGCAACAACGTCAGTTTTTGCTAATCGCACAGTCTTTTTTGGGGATAAACTAACGTGGCAGTAGCATTTTTGCAGTCGATTATGCTTACTGCACTTTCCGTACCTGCCCTTGCAGTGTTACAGTCTGGTGGATACAAGCCTACTAGCCTAGTAAAACTAGTAAACACGGCATACTTTTGTTCACTGTGCTTGTTGCAGACCATTTGTCTAGCCTTACACTTTGTTTGCTATCAACACATTTGGGTGTTTACAACTTTGCTTGTGGGCATAGTTGCGATATGCTTTTTTGTTGAGAGCACCACGCTTAAATACACAGCTAGGGCAATACGTCTGCTTGTTTGTGTATTTGCTATCTATTTTGCAATTTGTTGGCTTTCTGCACTGATGTTTACGCTTGCTCCTTTGGTTTGCTGTGTTGCGGTGGTGATCAACGCTCCGTTGGAGAGTGTTGTAAAGGCTTACTACCTATGCAAAGCACGCAAAAAACTTGCAAGCACAAACGCTATCAAAATTGGCATTACTGGTAGCTTTGGCAAGACAAGTGTCAAGCAGATACTTTGCCAACTTTTGCCCAATGCCGTTGCAACGCCAAGTAGTTTCAATACGCCAATGGGCATAGCAAAATTTGTCAACAGTACTAATTTTGACGGCAAGCAGTATATAATATTTGAAATGGGTGCGCGCAAAAAAGGGGATATAGCCAAGCTGTGCAAGTTGGTTTGTCCTACGGTGGCAGTGCTTACTGGTATCACAGCCCAACACCTAGAAACCTTCAAAACATTGCAGGCTGTAATTGATACCAAGTGCGAATTGCTCAACTATCTGTCGCAAGACGACTTGTGTGTGATCAACGGATTTGATGCTGTTGCCAAGCAATGCTTTGGTGTGGGAGTATCCAAGCAAAAACTGTGTCCCAACCCGTGGGAAAGTTACACCTTGGACGCTATCACGTTGAAAGGCACAACCTTCACCTTAAATGCCGCAGGAAGCAAGGTGCAGTTTTGTTCTTCTCTGTTTGGAGTGGCGCATTTTCACAACGTTGCGTTGTGCATTTGTGTTGCATTGGCTTTGGGATGCAAGGCGGAAGAGCTGGTAAGCAAAGTGTCGTCGTTACAGCCCGTAAAACACCGTCTAGAAGTTATTAGCGGCAATGGCGTAACAGTTATCGACGACGGCTACAACGCCAATTTGCAAGGCGTAGAGCGTGCCTGTCAGTCGATATCGTATTTGCACTGTCGCAAAGTTGTAGTAAGCCAAGGTATCGTCGAGTGCGGAAAGGACAGCGCAACCATCAACCGTACCGTAGGCAAACTGCTGGATAGCACTTTTGACGTGGTAGTGGCTTGCGGTCCAAATGCCAAGCAAATTTTGTCGGGCGTTACCGAAGGTAAGGGCTACTTTGCCACCGATTTGTCGCAAGCGGTCGGTATTGCTCGACAGCATTTTGACGACAACATCGTTTGCTTGTTTCAAAACGATATCCCACAATTGTTTTAGGAGATTTTATGAATATATTACTTATCTACGGCGCAAAGTCTTGCGAGCACGACGTATCCCTAATTAGCGGTTGCTTGGCAAAGGGCTACTTTGACGGCAACCTAATTTGCGCCTACTTGGATCAAAACAACAACTGCTATCTAGTGCCAAACAACCTTACGCCCATCCAACACAAGCAAGAAAAGTTTGATACGACAATATCTTTTGCTATGGGACAAAAGTGTATTTACTTGCACAAAGGCAGACGGGCAAAGCGTGTTGACATAGACGTTGCTGTCAACTGCTGTCACGGAGTCAACGGCGAAGACGGTGCTGTGGCTGGCATTTTGCAAATGGCGGGCATACCAAGTGTCGAAAGCGGTGTAATACCCTCGGCAATTTGTATGGATAAGTATTTGTCTAAACTGCTGTTTAAGGGAGCAAATTTGCCTGTACTAGACGGCGTTTTGCTAACTAGAGAGCAGTTTGATTGCCGCTTTGACCAGTTTGTTTGTACGCTAAACTTTCCCGTCATTGTCAAACCAACAACGTTAGGCTCAAGCATAGGCGTTGCCATTGCAAACGATAGCGAGCAACTAGAAAAAGCTTTGCAAGTAGCCTTTAGCTTTGACGAGCGAGTGCTTGTAGAAAGGGCATTGACCAACTTTTTCGAAGTTAATTGCTCGGCGATGACGGTGGACGGCAAAGTTGTGGCAAGCCAGGCGGAAAGTCCAGTTTCTAGCCGACAAATTTTGACGTTTTTCGACAAATATCTTGCAGGTGGCAAGGGTTTTTCGCCAAAGTCTACGGTAGAGCAGGCTTATTGTGAGCAAGCGCAACAACTAACCAAGCAAATTTACCAATTGTTAGATATGCAGGGTGTAGTGCGAGTGGATTTTATTGTAGACAAACAAACGGGCGTTATGTACGTCAACGAAGTCAACGTAGTGCCGGGCTCACTTGCCTACAACCTTTGGAGCAAGCAGTTTGAAAAGCACCAATTTGGCAAGGCTCTTGTGGATAGTGCTATTGTAAAATTTGCCAAAAGGTCGTCGCTCACCTATCGGTACAACTCTACCGTACTGGAAGCGCCAAGTATCAAAAAATAAACAACAAAAAACAGGCAACACGTCAATGCGTTGCCTGTTTTTTGCTACTACGAACAAGCCCAAAAAACAAAAGAGGGAGAGATAAAAAATGTAAACAAAATGAAAGATAGTAAAAGAGATACTTTATACACGAAAGGGAGATGGTTGACTTGTTCGCAAGGGATTATGCAGCTTCAGTTTGGTTTGTTAGTGCCTTAAGCGCACGGTCAAATTTTTCTATCAAAAGGTCGTTTATGTCAAAAAATTCGCTAGCCTTTACGTATGTGCGTTCTAGCTTTTTTTCAATTTCGTAAATGTCGTAATCGCAGTAAACTTTGTTGTTCATGTTGGTTTTCTCCTGGCTGTTTTGTGATTACATTGTATCACACTAAATATGACAGTTTTGGGCATATTTTATATAAAAAATAAAAAATTTTTCAATAATACTTGACAAATACTGTCAACTTTACTATATTTGGAATATATCAACAAGGGAGAAGTGCTATGAAGATATCAATGAGTATGGGATTGCTTATCACTCTACTAAACGGCAACAAATACACGGCAAAGCAACTTGCAGACAAGTTTGAAATTTCCGTTCGTAGCGTCTATCGTTATATGGACGAATTAAGCGAAGCGGGTGTTCCTATCGAAGTGTTACAAGGTCGTGCTGGCGGTTGGCAAATTGATCCACAATTTAGGCTTGCAAGCACCTATTTTACCGACAAAGAGTACTCCGAAATCTGCTTTTTGGTGGATAGTTGTGACAACAAAACGGATGTTATCAACACCTTGAGTGCCAAGCTAAAAAGCCTTGGTCGTGGCAAGTACGATGCGGGTCTTTTGGAAAGTCACCAGCTTGTAGTTGCTACTTCTGGCACAAATGTTTTCAACGACAAATTGCAGCTGGTACGACACGCCATAGTCAACCAGCTTGTTCTTTCGGTGTGCTATCACGATGCCAAGGGACATGCTACCAAGCGCGAGATCGAGCCGGTCAGTCTTGTTGTAAAGGATGGCGTTTGGTACGCCTACGCATATTGTCGCCTTCGTAAGCAGTTTAGATATTTCAAACTTACGCGCGTTGTCGACGTGGTATCAACCGATATCAAGTTTCGCCCACGCCACTACGTAGTGGACGTGCAAGAAATTGATGCCAGCGTAATCAAGGATAAGGTTGCTGAAGAAATCATCTTGACTGTGCAACCACAAGGCTTGACGCAGGTCGAAGAGTGGCTTGGCATGGAAAGCGTAAGTGCTATTGACAACTACTATATTGCGCGCGCCAAGGTTGTAATTGACGACTTTGTAGTGGGTAAGGTGTTGTCGCTAGGTAGTGACGTTGCCGTAGAAAAACCCGAAAAGCTACGCAACGCCGTAGTGGAAAAGTGCAACCAAATTGCACAAAATTACAAGTAAAAAGTTTAAGGGAAGGCGTCTGCCTTCCCTTTTTTAGTGGTTAGATTTGCTGCAAGCTAGTATCAAAGATACAACCTTGTTTGTACCATCAACGTCTAGTTTGCGTTGATTTGTTTGATAGGCGTGCCTATTGTTGTAAAGGGTGCAAACGGCGTTTTCTAGTTGCTGTACGGTTGGGTTTTCTAGCGCAATTCCGCAACCCAATTTGTCAAAGTGTTTGGCGTTTAGCACCTGTTCGCCACGGCTGTTTTTTACCAGTGGAATGCACACAAATGGAACGTTTGCTTTGGTAAGTTCGGCAAGTGTTGTGCTGCCCGCACGAGTAATTGCAACACTGCTTGCGGCGTGCAAATCTGCTATATTTTCTACGTAGGATGCTCCGCAAAGTCCGTGAGTGTCTTTGCCCTTGCCACTTATTACAAACACGTCAAACTTGTCCTGAAGTTGCTTGCAATTTGCAACCAAATCGTTTAGTTGTTGCGCTCCAAGGCTTCCGCCAAGCACCAACGCAACGGGCTTTTTGCCGTCAAATCCCATTGTTTGCAGTCCACGTGTTGCGTTGCCCATGCCGATGTCTTTACGCAAAATATTGCCCACAACCGTTGCTTTTTTGTGGCACGGGTAGGCGGCAAGTACCTTGTCGCACAGCAATGCTCCCAGCTTGTTTGCAAGTCCCATCGAAGCGTCGCTTTCGTGTATTAAGCAGGGGACGTGTAGCAATTTGCAAGCAACAACCACTGGCAAACCTACGTATCCGCCCTTGCTAAAGGCAACGTCTGGGCGTACCTTTTTGATAATTTTTACACATTGTGCGATGCTTTTGGCAAACACAAACGGTATGGCTAGATTTTTTAGCGTAATCTTTCGCCGTAGCTTGATAGCGTCAATTTGATGGTACTCAACGGAAACTTTGCAATTTTTTACAAGTTGCCGTTCCATACCATTTGTGCCAACGTAGTGTAATTGGTGAATTGCTAGTTGCTCCATAAGTGCAACGTTGGGTGTAACGTGTCCGGCTGTTCCGCCGCCTGTAAACAAAACTTTCATACCATTAGTTTATTCAATTAGTGCAAAATAATTATTGCAAAGCGTATTGACACGAAACAAAATGAAATATATAATATAGCTAGCAACATAGGGGGATAGCTTATGAAGAGAGAAAACTTTGTTTCTTTTGACGGCAAGCAACTAGCGCTTTACGTGTGGGACGACGTGGTTAGTGCCAAAGCTGTAGTAAAAATTGCTCACGGAATGGCAGAGCATTGTGGCAGATACGATCACTTTGCCCAATTTTTGAATCGCAACGGCTACATTGTGGTGGCAAACGACCATCGTGGTCACGGTGCAACTTCTCCCGATAGCCTTGGCTACCAAGACGGTGACATGTTTGCCAACAACGTAGGTGATCAACTAGTGCTAATCGAGCACTGTGCTAGCCGTTTCAATTTGCCGGTAATCATGTTTGGACACAGCTACGGAAGCTTTATCACGCAAGCGGTAATCAATGCAAATCCAAGCGTTGCCGGTTACGTCTTGAGTGGTAGCAACTACATGAAGGACTTTACGTTTTCGCTTTGCAAATCGCTTGCAAAAGGAATGATGAAAAAGCACGGTGGCAACTACCCTGCAAAGCTACTTGCAGATATGTCCTTTGGCATGTACGAAAAGAAAATCCCAGGCAAAAACAATTGGCTTTCTCGTGACGAAAAACAAGTTGAAGCCTACAATCAAGACGAGTGGTGCGGCTTTGTATGTAGTGCTAATTTTTACTACACCTTTATGGACGGCATCGGCAAACTGTACAAGCCAAATTTGCGTCAAAGCATGGCATTGGATAAACCGTTGCTTATCATTTCGGGCGACAACGATCCTGTTGGCAACTACGGAAAGGGTGTCAAAAAACTTGCTAGTTACTACAAGCGTATGAAGGTAAAGGATATCACAACCATCTTGTACTTGGATGCCCGTCACGAAGTACTAAACGAAATCAATTTTGACAAAGTCTACGACGACGTTGTAAATTGGCTTGATAGCAAGTTTGCATGCAACTAATCAACTAACTAAACAAAGGTCTACCAGTGTGGTGGACCTTCTTTTTTTGCCAAATTTTTGCAAATTTTTACAATTTTTGACAAAATTTGCAATATGAATAAAAACCGCATAAATATGTATAAATATAATTGTGATGCATAAATATCTAAAAATGTAAACATTTTTAGATAAAATACGGATTTGTCAAAAAAATATGAATAAATATAACATTTTTTATTGCAAAAATCGTCAAAATGTGGTATAATGGTAAAAGGTAAATTATTTTTGCGACAAAGTGCAGTTTTTGTGTCGCAAAGTCAACTAAAACAAACGATACAAGTTTTTTTAAGGGGGAAACTTTTTTGAAAAACACAACTTACGAAGCAAAACATATCCAGGTTCTAGAAGGTCTTGATGCCGTTCGTATGCGTCCTGGTATGTATATTGGTACAACAGGCACAAAGGGTTTGCATCACTTACTTTGGGAAATTGTCGACAACGCAGTGGACGAAGCAACCAACGGATTTGCCGATAGCATTTCTATCACGTTGCACAAAGACGGCAGCGTAACTGTTACCGACAACGGTCGTGGTATCCCAGTAGATATCCACCCACAACTAAAGATCAGCGGTGTCGAAGTAGTATTTACCCAGTTGCACGCTGGTGGCAAGTTCAACAACGACAACTACGCATACTCTGGCGGTTTGCACGGTGTAGGTGCATCGGTAACCAACGCCCTTTCCGAGTGGCTAAAAGTAACCGTTTGCAAGGGTGGTAAGGTGTACGAGCAATCCTTCCACAGCCCAGTAGACAAAAAGGGCAAGGTGCTTTCCGGTATTCCTGTTGCACCGCTAAAGGAAGTAGGCAAAAGCAAGGCTCACGGCACAACCGTAAGCTTTTTGGCGGATGCTAGAGTATTTAAAAACGTGCAAATGGATTACGAAACCATTGCAAAACGCATTAGAGAACTTGCCTTTTTGAACAAGGGCATCAAGTTTGAAATCACCGACGAGCGCGCTGAAGGCGAAGACGGTGGTGTTTTGAATGCTGTCTACAAATTTGACGGTGGTTTGAAGGACTTTGTTGGCTATCTCAACGAAAACAAAGCACCTTTGCATGCCACAGCATTTTACTGGAAGGGTAGCAACGACGTGTTGACCATGGAGTTTGCCTTCCAATACACAACCAACTATACGGAAAACTTGCTTTCTTACGTAAACAACATTCCAACTGGCGAAGGCGGTATGCACGAAACAGGATTTAAGAGTGCAATGACAAAGGTGTTCAACAACTACGCGCGCCAACACAAGTACCTAAAAGATAAGGAAGAAAACCTTTTGGGCGAAGATTTCCGCGAAGGTATCACGGCGGTACTTTCCGTCAAGATGGCAAACGTTCAGTTTGAAGGTCAAACAAAGACAAAGCTAGGCAACATCGAAGCAAAGACAGCCTGCGATGCCATTGCAACCGAAGGTCTTCAACAACTGCTTGATCAACACCCATCTATTGCCGAAACCATCATCAAAAAGTCCATTGCATCGGCAAAGGTAAGAGAAGCAGCACGCAAAGCCAAGGAAGTTACTCGACAAAAGAACAGTATTTTCAACTCTACACTTGTAGGTAAGCTAGCAAGCTGTACTGGTAAAGATGCCAAGAAAAACGAACTGTTTATCGTCGAAGGTGATAGTGCCGGCGGTAGTGCAAAGTCGGGCAGAAACCGTAGATTTCAAGCAATTTTACCACTTCGTGGTAAACCACTCAACGTAGAGCGCAAGCGTATCGACAAAGTACTTGGCAACGAAGAAATTCGCTCCATTTTGTCTGCTCTTGATACCGGCTGGGGCGAAGATTTCAACATTGATGATTTGAAATACGACAAAATCATCATCTTGTCCGATGCCGACCAAGACGGTGCGCACATCCGTGCTATTTTGCTAACTTTCTTCTTCAGATACATGAAGGAGCTTATCACCGAAGGCCACGTCTACATTGGCATGCCACCGCTTTACAAAGTAAGCAAAAAGGATAAAGTCAAGTACGCCTACGACGATAAAGAACTCAAAAAGGTTGTTGCCGAGTTCGGTCGTGGCTACGAACTTCAACGCTACAAAGGATTGGGCGAAATGAACGCCGATCAATTGTGGGAAACAACCATGAACCCAGAAACCCGCACACTTATGCGTGTATCCATCGACGACTTCAGCGAAGCAGAGCGCATGGTAACAACGCTTATGGGCGACCAAATTGACGCAAGAAAGCAATACATCACCGAACACGCCGATTTCAACAAAGAAAGTGACGTATTGTTTGACGAACTAGTGTAACAAGGAGAAACGATTAGATGAAACAACTTGATATTTTCGACTTGGAAACCAACGTAGAAGAAAAGGAAAAACTCGAAGACGGCAGTAATCTGCTAGTCAGGGCAATGGAGCAAGTAATGCACGACTCCATGATGCCATATGCCGAACACGTAATTTTGGATCGTGCTTTGCCACGTGTAGAAGACGGTCTAAAGCCTGTTCAACGCCGCATTTTGTACAGCATGTACGAGCAAGGCGTAACACCAGATAAGGGCTACCGCAAATCCGCGCGTATTGTCGGTGACTGTATGGGTAGATATCACCCACACGGCGACTCGTCAATCTACGGTGCAGTAGTACACATGGAGCAAGACTTTGTAATGAACGTTCCACTAATTGATGGCCAAGGCAACTTTGGTAACATCGATGGTGACAGTGCCGCTGCTATGCGTTACACCGAAGCAAAGCTTGCGCCAATTGCTATGGAACTTTTGCGTGACTTGGAAAAGGACACAGTTCGCTGGTCACGTAACTTTGACGACACCACAAAAGAGCCAGACATGTTACCAGGCCGTTTCCCTAACTTGCTTGTCAACGGTGCAAACGGTATTGCGGTAGGTCTTGCAACCAACATCCCACCACACAACCTAGGCGAAGTAATTGACGGTGTAGTTGCCTACATTGACGACAAAAACATTTCGTTGAAAGAAATGATGAAGATAATCAAAGGCCCAGATTTTCCAACTGGCGGTTACATCATTGCCGAAGAAGGTCTAGAGCAAGCCTACGAAACAGGTAAGGGCAAGATTATCATGCGTGCAAAGGCTCACATCGAAGTTGCACCAAACGACCGTCTAAACATTGTCATCACACAAATTCCTTTCCAAGTAAACAAAACAGATTTGCAATGCAAAATGGCAGAGTTGAAGGAAGAAAAGAAAGATTTGATGCAAGGCGTAGCCGATATCGTTGACGAAAGCGACAAAGAAGGTATGCGTATCACCATCAAGCTTAAAAAAGACGTCAACCCAAAGGATATCTTGCCAGTATTGTTCAAGCACACAGCGCTAGAAAGCAGCTTTTCTATCAACATGGTAGCCATTGCTGACGGCAAACCACAACTAATGGGACTACTAGACGTAATTGCCTACTACGTAAGCTACCAACGCGAAGTAGTGCTAAACCGTAGCAAATGGGTGTATGAAGAAGCACGTGCTCGCGAACACATCTTGCAAGGCTTGGTAATTGCAGTGCAAAACATTGACGAAGTAATTGCCATCATCAAGAGTGCAAACAGCACAACCGATGCCAAGCAAAAACTTCGTGAAGCATTTGCCTTGTCGGAAAAGCAAGCGCAAGCAATCTTGGATTTGCGCCTAGCACGTATCACCAAGCTAGAAACAAGCAAACTTGTAGACGAATTGCGCGAAATTGAAAAGAACATCAAACGCCTAAATACAATCATCAACTCCAAAAAGGAGCAAATGAACGTTGTCAAGCAAGAGCTTTTGGCTATCAAGCGTGCTTATCGTGAAGAGCGTAAGAGCGAAATCGTATCTTCTGCAAAGGAGTGCATCGTTCCAAGTGAAACAGACGAAAAGCCAGTAGAAACAGTAGCAATCACACTTGCGTACGACCACACGTTTAAGCGTATTCCTATCAAAAACTTCAATATGTCGCAAAAGGACGTTGTTGGAGCATCCACCAACGCAGTATACAGCCGCATAATCGAAACGGAAACCAACTGCAAAGTGATGTTCTTCAGCAACTACGGAAACTGCTACCAAGCAAAAGTACAAGATTTGCCAGAAGCACGCTACAAGGATAAGGGCTTCGAGTTGAAAAAGGTATTTGGTGAAGCACAACCAGGCGAGTATCCAGTTGCGGTATTTGCAATGCCAGTAGAAGATATGCCTCAAGGCGAATTGTTGTTTATTACACGCCAAGGCCTAATCAAGCGTAGCGATTGGAACGAATACAAACTGCTCAAAAACGTATTCCAAGGCTACAAAATCAAGGATACCGACGAGTTGTTTGACGTTCAACTTGTACAACCAAACAGTCAAGTATTTTACGTTACAAACCGTGGTGGATGCACCAAGTTTAACGTTGACGAAATCCCAGTTCAAGGCAGAGTTGCTAGTGGTGTCAAGTGCATTACGTTGGCAAACGGCGAGTACGTTGTATGTGCTAGCCAAGTTCCAGCTGACGACAAGGGCGAAATGCTTATGGTAACGGATAAAGGCTACGTCAAACGCCTACCAGTTGCCGAAATCGCTCGTCACGCACGCAACTGCAAGGGTGCAAAGGGTATCGAGTTTGGCAGTGCAAACGGTAGCTCGGTAGTATTTGCAAACTTTGTCCCAGCTGGTAGTGACTACCAAATTGCAATTTTGGATAAGGCAACAACCTATCTAGTTGATGCATCTACCGTAAGTGTAGAAGGCAAAAACACCAAAGGAAAGCTTCCAAAGGGTAAAAAAGGCGCTATCGCAGTAGAAAGCGTATGGCAATTTAGAGTAACACCAGACGAAGTGTTTAAGATTAAAAAAAGCAAAAAGTAACAACTAAATAGGCTAAATTTAAGAGCAAGAGAACACAAAACTCTCTTGCTCTTTTTTTTTGTTTATTACTAATTGCATTTGTTGTTTACAAATTTTGTTCTAATCTTTTTTGCAAGCAAATACATTGTACAAAGGCAAAGTTGTCGGTGTTGTATTTTTCGACAAAGTGCGAGCAAATCAGCCAAATTTTGCTGTCAAGTTGACTGTATAATACTCAAAAGGAGACCTTGTGAAAAAATCCATTGTAGTAACAACGTCACTGTGTCTTGTTGCAGTGTGCGTGGTGTTTGCCATAGGCGGATACACGTCTGCCATTGCCGAGCAACGCAAAGTCCCCATATACAGCGTCGATACTCCGCAAAACCACCTGTCTATCAGCTTTGATGCGGCTTGGGGAGCGGACAAAACCAAGCAAATTTTGGATATATGCGACCAATACAACGTCAAGGCGACGTTTTTTCTTGTGGGCTTTTGGGTGGATAAATTTCCCGATATGGTGCAAGAAATTGCCCGTCGTGGACACGAAATAGGCACGCACAGTCAAACGCACCCGCAAATGAGCAAGCTGTCACACAAACAGGTAACAAGCGAGCTAGAAGTCAGTTGCAACAAAATAGTGGCATTGACAAATCAGCCTGTAACGGTGTTTCGTGCACCCTTTGGTGATTACAACAACCAGCTGCTAGACGTTGCGCAAAGCCTTGGGTTGTACACAATCCAGTGGAGCGTTGACAGTCTGGATTGGAAGGGGCTTTCTGCCCAACAAATAGCCGACCGAGTTGTAAAGGCACAACGTGGCGACATCATTTTGTGTCACAACAACAGCGACCATATCACACAGGCGTTGCCAGCCATTTTTGCAGCCTTGCAAAGCAAAGGACTTACCTTTGTACCCATAGGACAGCTAATTTACAAAACCAACTATACCGTTGACCATCAGGGTGTCCAGCACTCCACACAGTCAGCGTAAACAAAGTCAAAGGAGAAGTTATGAACACTCAACAAATGCAAAACAACTACGTAACTCTATCTGGTAAGATAGTCAACCTGCCCACCTTTTCGCACGAAGTATATGGCGAAAAGTTTTACGAAATGACTCTAGCCGTCAAGCGACTGTCCGACGTGGATGATTTCATCCCAGTGCTAATCAGCGAAAGACTGCTAGACTCTACGCTAACCGCCGACAACCAAGTGTGCATAGTGGGGCAATTTAGGAGTCACAACAAGCTGGTCGGAGCAAGAAGCAAGCTTGTATTGACAGTTTTTGCTCGTGACGTTGTGCCCGTGGACGCATCTGTCAATCCCAACTTTATTCAGTTGCAAGGCTTTGTGTGTAAGTCGCCGGTATTCCGCACTACACCCTTTAATCGCGAAATTGCCGATTTGCTTATTGCTGTCAACCGTCAATACAACAAAAGCGACTATATTCCTTGCATAACTTGGGGCAGAAACGCCCGCTTTTGCAAAAATCTGCCGGTAGGCGAACATGTGCAAGTAGTGGGCAGAATCCAATCCCGCCAGTACCAAAAGAAATTAGACGACGAGCAAACGGTAACGCTAACTGCCTACGAAGTATCCGTCAGCAAGATAACTTTGGTAGAGCAACCAATGTGTCAATTACAAACAGAAGCAGTGCAACTGGCACACAACCAGTAAAGTGCAGTTTAGGCCGAGATATACTCTTGGCCTTTTTTGTTGCAAAGCGACTAAAAGTATTGCACTTTTTGAAAAAAAGTGATATAGTAATTTTATACTTTGCAGCGTATGTCTGCAAGCGCTAGGAGAAACTATGAAACGTAAATTGATTTTGCCACTTTTGTTGGTGCTAATATTTACATGCACATGCTTGGTGGGCTGTGTAAACACAAGCGATGGGTCGCTGTATTCGTACTGTGTTGATTATGTCAAGGATGCCCTTTACGGTATGTTTGGCAAATGTAATCACACCTATAACAACGCTGGTGTATGTATTGCTTGTGGCGAAAGCTGTAACCACAGCTATCAATACGGCGTGTGTGTTAACTGTGGCTTGGAGTGTAAGCACGATAGGTTTGATCAAGACGTGTGTGTTGACTGCCAACACAGGTGTGAGCATAGCTATTTTGAAGGTGTTTGTGTTTACTGCAACTCAAATTGCCCAAATCACTTATTTCAAAACGGTCAATGTGCAACTTGCGGTCAAGTGTGTGCGCACCACTTTGTATCGGGCGTATGTAACGTCTGCAACAAAGTGTGTACTCACAGATATGCAATTGTGGACGACGGTGGGGTATGTCTGGATTGTAACGAACTTTGCAAAAACCACTCTGTAATAGGTGGTTTGTGTGCTGGTTGCGGACAACGCTGTTACCACAAGTATTCCATGGGCTATTGCCAAAAGTGCAATACGCCGTGTATATGTATTTTTAGTGAAGGCACTTGTATTCAGTGTGGCTTGGAAGATCCCGACTTTGTCCCAACCATAGAGCAAATCATTCGCCTAGCAAATACCAACAGAACCTACACGTTTGAAGGCGTTATTTTTGCTTTGGGCACAAACGGATTTTACGTCAACGACGGCACGGGCTCTATATTTGTAAGCACAACGGTCAGTATGAATGTTGGCGACAAGGTGAAAGCAACTGGCAAATTGACCCTTCACGGTGATTATGTAAGAAAACCAAGCTTTGTAGCAGATAGCGTGATCTTTACGGATGTAGCACAACAAACGCTTGCTCCAACAACGATGGCTATCAAGGATTTGTACAGCTTGACGGTAGCAAGCAAAAACTTTTATACCTACGTAATCCTTACAGGTTACGTAACGCAAGAATCAAACGGCTACGCGTTAGAGCGTGTACCAGGCAGTACGGAAAAAATTGCCTTTTCTGCCGAAAGTAATCAATATCTAGCAGAGTACGTAGGCAAACAAGTAAAGGTGTGCGCAATTCTGACCGATTATTCGTCTGGTTGGAAAGTAACCTTGACTGCGGAAAATGATATTTGGTTGTACACACCATCGGTATACGATGTAAGTGACGCAATTACCAACGAACTATACGACTATTTCTACAACAGAACGGTATATTTCTACCTGGAGCTACCTACCGTGTACGAAGAAGCACAAAACATAACTCTAACGTGGGGTATGTCGGAAAGTGAAGACGCGGAAATTGTTGACAACGTGTTTTATATCAAAAGACGCTTTACCGATCGCGTTTGTATATACGTAGATATATCTGATGGCATCAATACAGTTTGTCACTGGATATGGGTGCACATTGCATGTGCGTCTTTGGAAACCTTTGACGTAGTCAAAAAATACAGCGGTGATTATATAATTGAAGGCAAGGTGCTTACAACTACTTTCAACCAAACGGAAAACGTGTACTCGGTAGTGCTAGTGGATAAAGACAACAACTTGATGCCAGTATCCGTTCAAAATGCGTATGGATACAAAACTATCAAAAAGGGCGACGAAATTACCGTATACGGTAAATATCGTTTTGACGAAGACGGAATCGGTTACTTCAGAGCAAAAGCATTTATGACGCTAAATGCTGCTCCAAGTGATTATCAAACGGATTTGTCAGGGTTTAACGTAGTAACGTTGCAAACGTTGGACGACTACAACGACTTTTTGGTCAACTGGGATCAAAAAACCAACGACGGTATTATTGTAAAAATTGTAAATCCATATTTGATTTACTCGGGCAATACTAGTTACAACTATATTCGCTTTGGCGCTGATTCAACTGCGGGCTCGGGCTACCAAACAAAGGAAAACGGCGTAACGTATTCGCGAATTTTTGCATTTCAAATCAATGCGTTTGATGCAGAGTGTTCCGGCTTGCGTAATCAACTGCAAATTCCATTGCTCAACAGCGGTGCTGCGGTGCAACGTGAAATAGTAATTTACGCAATACCAATGTACGGCGGAGCAACAACTTTGCAGTTTTCGGTAATTGATGCGGCGCTAGTGCAATGGCAAACTGCCCCAACGGTTACGGCTACTAGCCAAGTTGCTTTGTTGCCATCACAAACTATATTTGGCAAACGATATATGTAAATAACTAAAAAAGCGTAACGGATTGTTCCGTTACGCCTTTTTTTGTTTGTAGTAAAGTTATTCTTCGTCAACAATAATTGGGTTTTGTTTTTTTAGCTGACGCTTGCGTACGATAGCAGCAGTTGTTACTATCAACATTGTTGCAACAAATATAAAGGATATACCTACAACAGTATTTGTTGTCATTGCGTTTAGTGCAATTAGGTGATGGTTTTCCACCCAGCCGTAGTAAACCGTGCCGTTTGGATAAACAACCTGTACGTAGCTGACTTTTTCTAGTCGTGCAATTACGCCAACTTTTGTGTTAGTTTCTAGTTTAACAACTTCGCCGTTAGCATCTGTCAAAAGG
>JAZQUN010000001.1:0-3262 GCA_045631385.1 Clostridia bacterium | reverse complement strand
AGCCAAAGGCAGAAAGGTACTTTGTGCCAACGTAAACGCCAAAACAGCCATTGAAATTGCAAAGAGTGGCAAGTACGCTACAATCGAAATAGAGCAAGACGAATTTGCTTGCAACTCTCACAACGTAGTGTTGGATTTGCCTGGTAGCAACGACCAAACAATTGTGCTTACTGCTCACTACGACACAACACCACTATCGGTGGGTAGCTACGACAACATGACGGGTAGCGTGGCTTTGATGGCGCTTGCTCAACACTTTGCAAAGGCTGCTCACAAGTTTAACTTGCGCTTTGTTTGGTGTGGCAGTGAAGAGCGTGGACTTCTTGGTAGCAAGGCGTACTGTATTGCTCACAAAGACGAACTAGAAAGCACAGCGCTTTGCGTAAATATTGATATGATTGGCAGTATCATGGGTAAATTTGTTGCTTGTTGCACAAGTGAAAACAAGTTGGTTGACTACATATCCTACATGGCAGACGAAGTAGGTTTTTCCGTAAAAAGTTACCAAGACGTGTACTCTAGCGACTCCACTCCGCTTGCAGATGCCGGTGTTCCTGCCGTATCGTTTGCACGACTTGCACCAACAAATACAGCCACCATCCACAACCGTTACGACACGGTAAAGGTGCTTGATATGGGCCGTATGCAAAACGACGTTGCATTTATCACAGCGTTTGTAGAGCGTATGGCAAATGCCGAGCGTTGCCCAGTATCTAAAGAAATGCCAGACAACGTAAAGACCAAGCTTGACGAATATCTTTGCAGAAAAAGAAAACAAAGCTAATACAAAACAGCAACAAAAAAAGGAACGCTAAGTTTAGCGTTCCTTTTGTTTTGCAGATTAGTTTTGGAAATCCATTTTGCCTTGTTCGTATTGACGAACTGCATCTGCAATGGATTGTGTTGTTGCTTGCTTGCCGTGAGTTTCTACTGCAATGGCGTTTTTGGAGCTTTGATGCAACGTCAATGGTCCGTTGATGCAACCACCTTCGCACGCCATACCTTCAAAGAAGTTTTCTACCAACTTGTTTGCCTTAAGCTTTGCACGAAGTTTCAACAAGTTGAGTTTGCACTCTGCTAGGCCGTTCATAGAAATTGGGTTTAGTCCTTCTACGCCCTTTTGTGTAGCGTGCTCTACAAGGCCTTGCTTGATACCGCCAGACTTTGCAAAGATACGTCCAAAGTAAGATGCGTTTTCCATTGATGATTCGCCCAAAAGCTTTGCGTCAACGTTGCGTGCTGCAAAAAATGCTTGCAACTCTTCAAACGAGATTGCACTGTCTACCCAGCCTTGTGTCTTTGGATTTTTCACTTCCATTTTCTTGGCTGCGCATGGTCCGATAAAGATACACTTTGCTGTTGGGTCGCCCTTCTTGATGGTTTTTGCTGTTTCTACCATAGGACTAAACGAACTGCTGATATATGGTACAACTTCTGGGAAGTTTTTCTCTACAAACTTTACAAATGCTGGACAGCAGCTTGTTGTAAGTAGTCCCTTGTGTTGCCACTCTGCTAGCTCGTGCTCCAAGCAAACGTCTGCGCCAAATGCTGCTTCGACAACACCACTAAATCCAAGTGCCAAAATGCCAGATACAAGTTGTCCAAGTGTGATGGACTGTACTTGGCTTGCAATGGATGGAGCAATGATAGCGTAAACCTTGTAGTTGTTACCGTTGTCGCTGTTTTTAAGGATATCCAAAGTGTCAAAAATTAGTGAACGCTCTTGCACTGCGCCAAATGGACATTGACGTACACAAGCGCCACAAGACACACACTTTTCCTCGTTGATTACTGCCTTTTTTGTTTCCTTATCCAAGCTGATTGCTTGTGGTTTACAACCTGCAACACACGGACGTTGTTGCTTCAAGATTGCACCATATGGGCAGGCTTCGACACATTTGCCACACTCGATGCACTTATCCTTGTTGATAACTGCACGCTTGCCTTCAATTTCGATAGCATCCTTTGGGCAAACTTCCTTGCACTTGTGCGACAAGCAACCGCGACACGCTTGTGTAACCAAAATGCCATCCGCAGGACACTCGTCGCAAGCAATGTCGATTACCTCTACAACGGTTTTGGTATCTGCATCAATGCCCTTGTTGATGATGTTAAGTCTTTCTTGGAAGATGGCTCTTTCCTTGTAGACACAGCAACGCAAGTGAGCATTTGGGCCTGGCAATGCTAGCTTTGGAATGTCGTAATATGCCGAAGAAAGTGTATTGTTGTCGTACGCCTTGATAAGCTCGCGTACTGCTTTGTATTTCAATCCCTGAACGTGGGTGTCAAAAATTTTTCCTTCCATGTTTACTCCTACTTGGTAAGTTGTTTTTTTAAATCAACTAATTGTACTCCAAAGCATCTAGTTTTGCAAGCAAATTAACGTCAATATTTTGTAAAATTAGCAACAAATTGCAAAAAAAAGGCGATGCAAACATGCATCGCCATATATTTTACTTGCCATATGGTTTTTTGAAACGTGGATTATCTAAAATTTCGCCGTAAACCATTGCTTGAGCAACCTTGGATAAATCAAACTTTTGCTCGGTATCACCATTGTAGTTTTTGTCATTACAAATGGTACGCAAGCCGTCAAGCTCGATACAACCTTCGGTTGAAACGTCACCAAGACTGCCTACAATTTTGTCGTAGTTCTCTACTTCTTCAGCGTGATGCTCGTGAGTATCTACCGTATCAAAGTTGATGGTTGACGTTGTCTTTTTTGGTGCAGCCTTTTGTGTTTTAGCTTGCTTGCTGCTTGATGGTTGTTGCATTTTTGGGCGTGCGGAAGCCTGTTGAGTTTCCTTTTCCTGCTCTTCTTTTGCCTTTTTGTTTACTATAGCAAAAACACCCGTGAGCAGTGCACCCAAAATGCTAAATATTGCCACTAAAACTTCATAGTCTTCCATCACAACACCTTACGTTACTTTTGCTTCTTTTCGCCTGCACCGCTGATTGCGTTACGCATAGCAGTATCTGCTTGAACGTTTTGCATATTGTAGTAATCCATTACACCCAAACGACCACTGCGGAAGGCTTCGGCCATAGCGCGTGGAACTTCTGCTTCGGCTTCGACAACCTTTGCACGCATTTCTTGAGTGTATGCCTTCATTTCTTGCTCGGTTGCAATAGCCATAGCACGTCTTTCTTCGGCGTTGGCTTGAGCAATGCGCTTGTCGGCCTCGGCTTGATCCATTTGTAGTTGTGCACCGATGTTGCGACCTACGTCTACGTCGGCGATATCAATGGACAAAATTTCAAA